>JAYWHL010000492.1:0-6860 GCA_043777715.1 Cytophagaceae bacterium
TGACAAGTTTGGATAACCAAAAATGGACTTTGGCTTATGACCTTAGCAAAGAACCTAAAAAGGACAGGGCTTGTGCTTTTGTAGAATTTGATGCAATCCAAAAAGCAAGGTTTGTAAAATACGAACACATTTACACCAAAGCCCCCAATTTGGCCATTAGCGATTTTAGAATCTTTGGAAATGCAAACGGCAAAGTTCCTGAAACGCCCAAAATTTTATATGCCAAAAGAGACAAAGACCCAAGAAATGTTTTTGTAAGTTGGGACAAAAGCCCAAATACAGTTGGGTATAATATTTTGTGGGGAATTGCAAAAGATAAGCTCTATCAAACCTATCAAGTTTGGGGAGACGCACCTAACATTCAGGAAATCAGGGCTTTGAATGTGGGCGTAGGTTACTTTTTTGCCATTGAAGCCTTTAACGAAAGCGGTGTTTCTGCAATTAGCCAAGTGCTTGAAATAAAATAATGGCCATTAAATTTTCCATTCACTAGGGTTTTCTCTCCATTTGGTCAAGGTTTCTAGTTGGCTTGGCAAGATATACGCAAGTTTTGAGGCTTCCTCTACTAAGGCTTGGTAGCTACAAAGGGTAGATAATTTTATGTTTTTGCTGGCAAAATTTTGTGCAGCGATGTCAAATCCATACGTAAAAATAGCGGCCATTCCCAAAACCTTTCCACCTGCCGCTACGATAGCATCTGCCGATTTTAATGAACTCCCTCCTGTCGAAATCAAATCTTCTACTAACACCACTTGTGTATTAGCCTCTAGTTTGCCTTCTATTTGGTTGCCCATGCCGTGTTTTTTGGGTTCGGGACGAACATACAAAAATGGAAGCCCCAAAACATCAGCAACCAAAGCCCCCTGCGGAATACCAGCCGTTGCAACGCCAGCGATGGCTTCTGCCCTTGGGAATTTTTCGGAAATTAAATCCGCCAACGAGTGTTTGATATAAGTCCTAACTTTTGGAAAAGATAAAGTTTGGCGATTATCACAGTAAATGGGCGAATCCCAGCCCGACGCCCACTTAAAAGGCTTGTCTGGACTAAGTTTTACGGCTCGGATTTCGAGCAACATTTTGGCGATAGTTTGAGAAACGAGTTGATTGTCGATAGTATTCATTACACAAAACTAATGGGTATTTTTTTAATCACTTATATCATCAACCTTTTTTTGTCTAAATTATTTCTTTTGAGGCTTATTTTAATTTTTAAAATGCCTTGGTTTGTTGTGAGAATGACCTCTGATTTATCCAAAAATCAATACGATAAGCATTACTGAAGCTGTTTAAACTTTTGGTTTTAGGTCAAAATAACCCGTTTAGGGCAAAAGAAATAAGTTTAAACGGCTTCACTATTAACTAAATACGAATTTATTATGCCTACGGCTTGATTTTTGAACAAATTTCAAGAATATTTGCAAAAAATAACCCCTACTCAATGAACATTTTTATAAATGACAAACCACTCGAACTGACGGATTCTTTAACAAAAGCTAGAATTTGTAATGAATGTGATTTTGATTTGGTGTTAGACCTTCGCTTAGATTTGCTGAAAGAAACTCATTTTTGTGGCCATGTTTTGATGCTTAATGCCGTGCCTGTTACCTTAGAAAAAGTTTTTAAGCTAATGCACGAAACTAAAAAGCCTGATTTACAGTCTATTACCATTGTAGTAGAATGTATGGACGATATAAAAGCCAAAATGAAAGAAATGTTTAAGGTTATCAAAGCTGCTGGTGGGGTGGTTTTTAATGGGCATCATGTTTTGATGATACACAGGCAAGGGAAATGGGATTTGCCCAAAGGAAAACTAGACGATGAAGAAAAATCTAAAGTGGCTGCCCTACGAGAAGTACAAGAAGAAACTGGCGTTGTGGCTCAATTGGGCGATAGGCTGTGTGTAACCTATCATACCTATACCCAAAATAATAAAATGATTTTGAAACGTACCAAATGGTTTAAAATGTATAATTTGGACGACTCTAAAATGTTGCCACAAGCCGAAGAAAACATTACAGAACTAAAGTGGATGGACGAGGCCGAATTGAAACAAGCCATGACCAATACTTATAGCTCAATTCGTTGGGTGTTAGAACATATCAAGGTATAAATGCAAGTAATACAAATTAGTGATTTCGCTCATTATCCTGATTTTACTCATGATTTTGAGCGAAATTTTTTTAATGAACCCCCTTATCTGATAAGCAAAAGTGAAAATTTTTGGCAATACTTTTGCTTGATTGAAAACAAAATCGTTTTAGCAAGAATCGTTTTTTTTGTTCAAAATAATGTAGCCATTAATCCACATCATGCTACGTTTGGTGGAATTGAATCAAGCGAAAAACTATCTGATGAAGATTTGCTTTCTTTTCTGAAAAACATAATCGAAAGTTTTCAAAATACTGGAATTGAGGCGATTAGCATACTTTCGTGGCCGAGTTTTTTGAATCCTAGCTTACACCAACAGCAAGAAATGGCATTGAAAGCCACAGGTTTTGATGTTTTGTATATCGACCAAAACCATTTTTTGAAAATTGACGAAACCCCCTTCACTAACAAAATTCATCTTTCCGAAAAACGAAGGCTTAAAAAAGCAAAACGCTTGAATTTGAGTTTTTCCTTTCTTGATGCTTCTTACATCGACACTTTTTATGAACTATTAACGGCGGCAAGAAAGAGAAAAAATTATACGGTTTCATCGACCAAAACCGAAATTATAAAACTTTTAACGTTTCAAGAAGTCAAACTTTGTGGTGTTTTTGATGGCGAAATTTTAATTGCTGCTTGTATTTTAACACAACAAAACCAACGAAGTGTTTATTATTTTTTGCCCGCCGACCACCCCGATTATTTGCAAACAAGTCCCATGGTTTTTTTGATTGCAAATATTTATGAATATTGTCAAGCACAAAAAATCGAGTTTTTCGACCTTGGTATTTCAAGTGTTTCGGGTAGATTTCCTTTTGGTAAAAATTTGGCAATTTTCAAGGAACGATGTGGGGCAGAATCATCTGAAAAAAAATGTTATCAGATAGATTTAACCAAAACTGACTTATCATTTTAACAATTGGTGTGGTGTATTTCTCCGTGGTTGGTGGCTCAGCAACCACCTTTGAGAAAGCAATATTCTTAGATAAATCTCTGTTTTATGTTACATTTTGTAAAATTGTCCAGCACTCAGGTAAAACCGTTTTATAAATACTTAAATACCTTATAATCAAATATTTATAGATATGAAATCAATCTTTTTTTTGATACTTTCATCAGGTTACGTTTTTGGATTTGGGTTGAGTAACGCAAAAACCAATAACAAAACTTTTTTGGTGGGTGGCGAGGAAATTTACCAAACAAAGTGTGCATTTTGCCACAACGGTACAGTAAAAGAAGCCCCAAGGCTTGAAGCCCTACAAAACCTTTCTTTCAATAGAATAGAGAATGCCTTGAAATCTGGTGTGATGAAAATCCAGGGGGCTAGTCTAAGTCAAGAAGAGATAAGTTTGGTTGCCAAATTTATTTCCAAAATTGATTCTGATAAAAGAACGGTTTCACTGGGTATTTGTAATGAGACGAGTGTTTTTAATCATCAAAAAAACAACTTAAAAGTACCAAACTGGGGAATGGGACTCAACAACCAGCGATTTGTACCAAGTAAGCATACCTCAATTAATGAACAAAATATTGGGCGATTGATCCTAAAATGGGCTTTTGGTTTTCCAGAAGCAAATTGTGCAAGGTCTCAACCCACCATTGCCGAAAATACGCTCTTCACCGCCAGCCAACAGGGAACGATTTATGCCCTTGACCTTGCAACGGGTTGTATTCGTTGGTCATTCCAAGCCGATAGCGAAGTACGGAGTGCGATTTCGATTGGATTTGATAATAATGGAAAAGCAAATCGCCTTTATTTTGGAGATTTCAGAGCCAATGTTTATGCTTTGGATTTAATTACCAAAAAATTAATTTGGAAGAAAAAAGTTGATAATTTTGAACAAGCCACCATCACAGGTTCGCTCACTTTGTATCAAAACCGTTTGTATGTGCCAGTTTCATCAACCGAGGTGGTTTCCGCTTATAATCCTAAATATGAATGTTGTAAATTTAGAGGTTCGCTCGTTGCCCTTGATGCCAAAAATGGGCAAGAAATTTGGAAGACTTTTACGGTTGAGGAAGCAAAACCTCAAGATAAAAATAAGATAGGAACTCAAAATTTTGGGCCTTCAGGTGCACCCATTTGGTCTAGCCCAACGATTGACACAAAACGTGGATTGGTTTATGTGGGTACTGGCGAAAACTATTCTACGCCAACCTCTGCTACAAGTGATGCAATTATCGCATTTTCGATAAAAACAGGAAAAATCGTTTGGATAAAACAAACCGTTAGTCAAGATGCTTGGAATGGTGCTTGTACGATGCCCGATGGTGCTAATTGCCCGAAAAATCATGGCCCAGATTATGATTTTGGAGCTTCGCCCATCTTGATTCAAAGAAAAAATGGTAACGATATAATCTTGGCTGGGCAAAAATCAGGAATGGTTTTTGCGATGAACCCAAACGAAAAAGGAAAGATTATTTGGCAAGCAAAAGTTGGCCGTGGAGGTATTATGGGAGGTATTCATTGGGGAATGGCCAGTAACGAAAACACACTATTCGTACCCATTAACGATAGAGAAGCCTATCCAGCCGACAAGGATAAAATGGCTTTTTCGGGTCTTCATAGTATTGACGTTAATGATGGGAAATTTTTATGGTCTAATGTTTTAGAAAATAAATGTGGAGACGCCAATTGGTCTTGTGGTTCGGGAATATCTGCTGCCATAACCCTTGCCGATGGGCTAGTTTATGGAGGGTCGCTTGATGGTATATTTAGAGTTTTTTCGAGCAAAACTGGAAAAATTTTATTTGAATTTGATACAAAACAAACATATAAAACAGTGAATGGCCTAGAAGCAAATGGAGGAACGATAGATTCGGCTGGGCCTGTTGTGCTTGGTAATCAGGTATTTGTAAATTCGGGATATGCTAAATTTGGAGAAAAAGCAGGAAATGTTTTGCTTTGTTTTGAACTAAAAAATGAGATAAAATAATGAAAAAAGCCTTCTTTTTTTTGATTTTTTGTAATCCAGTATCCTTTTGTATTGCCCAAGACAATGGTCATAACTTTAGCGTAAAAGGTATTAATCAAATTAGTATTTCTGTTTCTGATTTAGAAAAATCAAGTTCTTTTTACGGCAATGTAATTGGTTTAGACATTCAAAGTAAAATAGAAATTAATCAGATACTGAAGGCTGAAAAATTTGCAAAAATAAAGTACCAGCCTAATAAAAAAAGATTGCTCAAAAGCCCGAATGGATTTTTAGAATTAATCGAGTATTCTTCTAATAATTCCTTAAAAATGGAGGATAAACCTATTCAAACTATCGGTATTTCTCATGTTTGTTATCAGTCGCCAATTACAAATCCTATTTATGAAAACTCAAAGAAAAATGGGGCGAAAATTGTAAGTAGAGGCCATACAGGAGTTGATAGAGGTTTTGGTATAAAATATGCTTATATCAGAGACCCTGACGGTATTTTGTTTGAAAACGAGCAATTCGACCAGCCTAAATTTACCGAAAATCATTGGATTGGCCATGTCGCAATTGCTACACCTAATATTGGCCGTGTGATTGATTTTTATATACAATTGCTTGGTAGCAAGCCAATTAACAGAATAAATAGTATTAAAAATAATGCTAAACTTGATGATATTGCCAATTTAGATAGCTTGGTATTGAGCGGGGCATGGTTCAAAATAGACAATATGTTATTAGAAATTTGGCAGTTTGATAATCCAAAATTCGTATTTGATAAAAGAAAATACACCACGATTGGTTATCAAAAAATAGTTTTTGAAGTAGAAAACCTAGCAAATTTTTATTTAAAAATGAAGGATTCAAACTTTGATTTTTTGTCAAAGCCTAGGAGCGAAAACGGAACTTTAAGTGTTTTTTTAAGAGACCCTGATGGTAATTTACTTCTCTTAAAAGAAATAGAATCGGGCAATGGCCAATCAATCAATAACCTTAAAAAACTTGAATAAAAATGGAAAATATATTTGATTTAAGCGACAAAGTAGCCATTGTTACGGGCGGAAATGGAGGCATCGGGCTGGCTTTTGCAAAAGGGCTTGTTAAGTCCAATTGCAAGGTAGCCATTTGGGGAAGAAATGAATTGAAAAATAATGATGCACTAGAGGTTTTGAGGGCTTTGGGTGGCGATGTTCAATCCTTTTTATGTGATGTAACCAAACCAGACGACTGTAAAAGTGCTTTTGAGGCTACTTTAAGCCACTTTGGCAAGGTTGATATTTGTTTTGCCAATGCGGGAGGTGCTGGCAAACAAGGCTTGTTGCATAAATCTTCACTTGATGACTGGAATGCTATTTTAGATGTAAACCTCAATAGCGTTGTCAATACATATCAACCAGTCATTGCACATTTGAGCGAAAGAAAGGTTGGCGGAAAGTTGATTGTTACGTCGTCTATTGCTGCCTTAATGGGCATGGGGTATGCCGCAGGATATGCAACTACCAAAGCCGCTGTGATGGGGCTAACAAGGGCTTTGGCCATAGAATTAGGCCGAAATAATATTCAGGTAAATGCCATTTTGCCAGGTTATATCGAAACCGAATTGTCAAGCAATACACCACAGGCTTTTAAAGATGCAGTTTCCCGCCGTATTGCCAATGGAAAAATCGGAACACTCGAACAAATGGAAGGAATTGCTGTATTTCTAGCTTCAAAACATAGCGATTTTATCACTGGACAAGGTATTGTTATGGACGGTGGGCATTCTATCCACCCTATGTAAGGCTATTTTTT
>JAYWHL010000493.1:0-2472 GCA_043777715.1 Cytophagaceae bacterium
CATCGCTACGGATTGTTCCACAACGGCTCTAAAATCTAAAGTATGGGCTGAAAACAACTCGTTTAGGGCAAAAGAAATAAGTTTAAACAGCTTCTTTAACATAAAAATACGGTTTTTTTTATTATCCAAAGGTTTTGAGCATTATCGGAAATGCCTCCGCATATAAAAAGCCAGACTTCAAATAAAAAAAACCTAATTCGCATTAAAGATGCGAATTAGAGGTTAAAATTACATTTTTAGCCTCAGAGAGGCGTAATTTTGGTAAAAAAATGATGCCTAAAGTGTTCCAAAGCCCCATCGGGGCGACATTTTGGATTAAGTGACGCCCCGACGGGGCTTTGGAGGTACAATCTTTGGTGTTTTTCTACCAAAATAACAGCCCTACGGGCTTTTCAACCTCCAATTAGCATATTAAAGATATATTCAGACCGCCGTATTCATTGTTTTTAAAACGCCAAAACAAGGTCTATTAACCAAAAAGCCTTAATTTTACTAGACTCAAAGATTTTGATAAATTTCAAACCTTGTTACCAAATCCAAATCATCAATAGATCATATTTTTTTCCTATCAATCGCCACTTATTCCCTGACTTCCACCAAGAATGACTAGTAAAAAATTTTATTTTGAAGAAAAAAAACGACGCAAACGTCTGTATTGTCCAAATTGTGATACCGAACTTCAAGAATCGGATAATTTTTGCAGAAAATGTGGCCAAGAAAACCACGACCACAAAATCCCTATTGGCCATTTGTTATTAGAAGTTGTGGAGGGTGTTACCCATTTTGACAACAAAGCCCTTTCTACTTTCAAAAGCCTTTTTACAAAGCCTGGGCAGTTTACAAAAGATTTTTTGGATAGCAAACGCAACCGATACGTTCCGCCCATTAGGCTGTTTTTCTTTGTGAGTTTTATATATTTTAGCTTGTATGCTTTTACTTACAACAAACAAGGCAAGAAAAAAATTAGCAAAGAAGACACCCAAAAGGCCATAGCCCGTGCCAAGCCTTATAATTTGTTGGATAGGTTCGAGGTTCGGGACGACGATAGTTTGAGGACAATTTTGCCCAGTATGTCTGCCCAAGACCAAGAAAAAACTGTACTTACTCTTTACCAAGCCTGTCTTAGCGATACCCTCAACACTTTCCCAAAAGCCTCTACCACCAACGGACGGGCGTATCTGAAACACCTGCTTACTAAATACAAAATGCCAGTGCCTGATACCATCTTGATACGGGCCATTGTATCAGACCTAAAAGTAAAAATAACGCTAAACGGCAAAAACCGCATGGTAATAGGCAAGGGCATAACCAAGGCTCTTGCCCTTACCTATCTTGGTTATTCTGATGCTCAGATAGACTCTGCCTATTTGGCCACCGAACATGAACCCATAACATGGTACACGAGGTTAGGCATAAAATTGAGTTTGAAGCCCACCTACAATAGTCTGATAGCCAAGCAAAAGGACGAAAATTATGAAACTCCCCTCATTGCCTCTGCTACCAACTATACCGCCATGCTTAGTATTCCGTTTGCGGCTTTGGTGTTGTGGATTTTGTTCCGAAAATCCAGAAAATACTATTACGAACACCTCATTGCAGCCATGGTTTTTAGTAGTGTTCAGTTTATCATACAAGGTCTCCCGTTTCTATTAATGTTGGTAAACGTCGCTTTTTATTCCGAAGTCAAAGGGTATTTTTCCAATTTCTTGATTGGTTCCTTATCAATTTATGGTTTATTGAGTATCAAAAGAATTTACGAAGTATCGTGGTTTGTGGCTACTTACAAATCCATTTTGTTTTTGGTTATGTACTATTTTGCCTATACAATGATTTACACCTTTTGTTTTTACTATTTGATAAGCGTGTATGTATCTTGATATGATATTTGAGCAAGGCTACGTCTTGTCCATAGCCTTGCTATTCTTAAACAAAATGCTATTACCGAAATGAACAAAAAAGCCCTCGCTCAAAAGATAAATTCCCTTGATGCTCTCTCCAAAGAAGAAAAAGCCGAACTTACCGAACTCCTCAATACTAAACGCTACGGACTCGTCTGGGAAGACAAACCCGAAGCCCTAGAAGAAGAATTGAAAACGCAACTGCCTGTGCTGATGGAGGTTGTGAGTAAAAAAATAGCCCCCCTAACCCCCAAAGGGGGAGTTATATCAGCGAAACTTCCGCAGCAACCCTCACAGTTAGGACTTTCGTTTGGTCTTTCTGTTACCGAAGGGAGAACTGAAAAAACAGAAGAAAATTCGGACTCGAAAACTCCCCCTTCGGGGCGGTTCGACGCATCGATGAGGGGGGCTAACCACTCCCTCATTGAAGGCGATAACCTCCATGCCCTTACCGTTCTCAATTATACCCACGCCAACAAAATTGATGTCATTTATATTGACCCACCCTACAATACGGGCAATAAGGATTTTAAATACAACGACCACTTTGTGGATAAAGAAGACGGCTACCGAC
>JAYWHL010000494.1:0-6834 GCA_043777715.1 Cytophagaceae bacterium
GCATTGGTGTTTTCATGAGAAATTATTGATATTTTTTGGCTTTTGACTAAGCTGCGTGCGATTTTGCCTTTAAAATCCCGCCAGCGGCTTCTCTGATACTCTGCACATACACAAAAACCTTTGGGTCTATTTTACTAATACTTTCATGTATCTGCTTGATTTCTAGGCGTGTAACAATGGTTACGATAATTTCGCAGTCGGTTCTTATTTCAAAACTTCCTGGCAAATACCCCCGTTCGCCTTTATAAACGGTTATGCCTTTGCCAAGCTCGTTTACCAAAAAACTTTTTACTTCCTCTTGTTTAGAGGTTATGATATTTACGGCCGTAAATTCTTCTATGCCATCAACAACATAATCGGTGGCTTTGGCGGCGGCAAAATAGGTAATGATAGAATACATGGCTGTTTCTATTCCAAAAACCGAAGCGGCCGTCAAAAAAATGACCGAGTTAATAAGCATTAGGATTTCACTATTAGAAAAACCCGTTTTGCGTTGCGTAAAAACCGCTATTACCTCCGCACCATCTATCACTGCCCCGCCCCTGATAACCAATCCACAGCCAATGCCCATTAAGATTCCTCCAAAAATGGCTATCAACAACTTATCGTGGGTTATGGGCGAAATTTCTACAAAAATCAAACCTACCGATAAGATAATGATGGCGATAAAAGTTTGTACGGCAAAGGTTTTGCCAATACGCCGATACCCAATATATACAAAAACGAGGTTGATGGCTATAATGGCTAAACCAATGTTAATGTGTAGGATTTCGTGCAGGAGGATAGAAATACCCGTAACGCCACCGTCTAAAAAACGATTTGGAATCATAAAGCCTTTCATGGCCAAAACCGCTATAACTGCTCCAATAATAATTTGGGCAAGGTTTTTGGGTGCCCAAACTTCTTTCCACTTCACACGGTCGGTATTATATTTTTTTTTTCTCATAAATTTGATTTACTAAAAACGAACGATAGATATATTAAAATCAAAAATACGGAAAAGTAGGTAATCGCTATGCTTTAATTTTTATCTTTGTTTTATTCAACCCCTAAAATCTTACTTTCCTAAAACCAATTCAATCCTCTCAATCCTTATGATAAACCTAAAAACGCCCTTATTTTTATTTGCAGGAATTTTTATTTTTTTGCTAAACTGCTCAAAATCAGGCGATAGCCCCACTCCCATTACGCCAACGCCAACCCCTACTCCAACGCCCACGCCTATTACCGAAGTAGATTTTTGGATGACAAAATCAGACCAAAGTAATTTATTACAACAACAGTTTACGGTTTTTACTTTTGGAACATCGGCCAATACCAACGCCACAATCGAAATAGACTCTACTACAAAATACCAAACTATTGACGGTTTTGGTTATACCCTCACAGGCGGTAGTGCCATGGTTATCAATCAGTTAGAGGCCACTACTAGGGCTAATTTATTAAGAGAACTCTTTGGCAATACGCCTACGTCTATCGGTGTTAGTTATCTGAGAATCAGCATCGGTGCATCGGATTTGAGTGCTAATACTTTTACTTACAACGACCTAAACGCTGGAGAAACCGACCCCACTATGGCAAAATTTAGCCTCGGCCCCGACAAAACCGACCTCGTGCCATTGCTCAAAGAAATAGTGGCTATCAATCCAAAAATCAAAATTATGGGTACGCCTTGGTCGCCACCTGTTTGGATGAAAGACAATGGTAAATTTGTAGGTGGTAGCCTTTTGCCTGTTCATTATGCCGCTTATGCTCAGTACTTTGTAAAATATATCAACGCCATGAAAGCCGAAGGCATTACGGTTGATGCCTTGACGGTTCAGAACGAACCCCTCAACCCCAACAACAATCCAAGCCTATTGATGACGTCCAAAGAACAGTCCAATTTTATTAAAAATAACCTATCGCAAGCCTTAAAAGCTGCAAATCTTAGCACTAAAATTATTATTTATGACCATAATTGCGACAATACGGCTTATCCACTAGATATTTTGAGCGATAACATTACCAAAGGGTCTATCGACGGTACGGCTTTTCATTTGTACGCAGGCAATATCAGTGCTTTGAGTACCGTCAGAAATGCCCACCCCGACAAAAACATTTATTTTACCGAACAATACACCGACTCGAAAGGAGATTTTGGAGGAGATTTGAAATGGCATCTCAAAAACGTAATCATAGGCTCAATACGAAATTGGAGCAAAAATGCCCTAGAATGGAACCTAGCCAACGACCCTACCTTTGGCCCACGCACGGCTGGGGGTTGTACTACCTGCAAGGGGGCATTAACCATTGGAGGCTCTACCATTACCCGCAATGTTAGTTATTATATCGTGGCTCATGTGGCCAAATTTGTACCTGCGGGGTCGGTTAGGATAGAGAGTAACCTAACGGGAAATCTACAAAATGTAGCGTTTTTGACGCCCACAGGCAAAAAGATTCTTCTCGTAGAAAACGACGGAAATAATGCCGAAAGTTTTAATATCAAATTCAAAGGCAAGTGGATTAGTACGCAATTGCCTGGCGGGGCGGTGGGTACTTATGTTTGGTAAGGAATTGAGGAAACAAGAGAATATATAATAGCACTAATATACTATAAATCAAGCAGTTAATTTTTTAAGAACATACCAAAAAATCTCTCAATGCACAAACTTGGTGCATTGAGAGATTTTTTTAAAAACAGATTTACCCATCTAAGAATTTAGGATAACCGCCAATCATCATGCTTCACCAACAGGGCCTTTGTAGTTCATCGGAAACTGAAAACCCAACTGGCCGTCTTCGTTCAATGCCCCATAGACATCTTCGTATTTGGCAATATTGTCTCGTAGGGCTGCCAATAATCTTTGGGCGTGGTCGGGTGTAAGAATAACCCTAGATTTAACCTTCGCTTTTGGCATTCCTGGCATTATTCTGATAAAATCAATCACAAATTCACTCTGCGAATGAGCTATCATGGCCAAATTAGCATAAACGCCCTCGGCCATATCTTCTGTTAATTCTACGCTTATTTGTTGTTCTTCTTGCTCTTCCATTTTGAAAAAATATTTTGTGGTTTTAGAAAAAAAACGGCTGAAACTTGTTGCTTCAGCCGTCTTTTAGTACTTATGATTACAAAAGGCTGTTTTTATACAAACTCACGTTTGCGGCGAGCGTATTTGTCTTTCGATTCTACAAGTTGTTCAACTTCGTCTTTAGCCGATACAATCACGCCATCGTATTGACGGATACCCGTTCCTGCTGGAATTAAGTGTCCCACGATTACATTTTCTTTCAATCCTTCCAATGTATCACGTTTGGCACGAATAGATGCCTCCGAGAGTACTTTGGTGGTTTCTTGGAACGATGCTGCCGAAATAAACGATGTTGTACCCAACGATGCTTGCGTGATTCCCATCAACGAAGGTTGAGAAACGGCTGGCATGGCATCACGTACTAACGAGAGTTTCAAATCTCTACGTTTGAGGCTTGAGTTTTCGTCTCTTAACTGGCGAGACGTAACAATCATACCTACCTTAAATTTCTCTGAATCTCCAGCATCAACGATTACTTTTTTATCCATAATGCTATCGTTTTCTTCACGGAATCTCCATTTATCAACGGGTTGTCCTTCCAAGAAATTAGTATCGCCCGAGTTCATGATAATAACTTTTTGCATCATTTGTCTAACGATAGACTCAATGTGCTTATCGTTAATTTTCACACCCTGCAAACGGTAAACTTCTTGAATTTCGTTTACTAAATATTCCTGTACAGCAGTTGGCCCTTTGATGTCCAAAATATCGTCTGGCGTAATTGCTCCGTCCGACAACGGCATACCTGCTCTTACGAAGTCGTTTTCTTGTACCAAAATCAATTTAGACAAAGGCACCATGTATTTACGCTCCGAAATTCCGTCTTTAGATTTGATGAATACCTCACGGTTACCACGCTTGATAGTTCCATAAGATACCACACCGTCAATTTCAGAAACTACGGCAGGATTTGAAGGATTACGAGCCTCGAACAATTCGGTTACACGAGGCAAACCTCCTGTAATATCACGAGTTTTACCTACCGAACGTGGAATTTTTGCCAAAATCTGACCCGACCTTACTTTGTCGCCCACTTGCACGGCAATACGAGCCGCCACAGGAAGGTTATAAATACGGCGTTCCTCTCCTGACGAAATAACGATAGCTGGGTTTTTGGCTTTATCACGAGACTCCATGATAACTTTTTCTTTAAAGCCCGTCTGGTCGTCAAATTCTTCTTTATAAGTAATGCCTTCCTCAACCGAATCATATTCGACTGTACCTTCTATTTCGGTCAAAATCAAGGCATTAAAAGGGTCCCAAGCACAAAGGTCTTGTCCTTTTTTAACGGCTTCGCCATCTTTTACCCTCAAATATGCACCAAATGGTACGTTGTTTGAAATAAGCACCAAACCAGCACTGTTCACTACTTGAATCTCGCCCGAACGACCCATCACAATCTCTACTGGATTGCCCTCGGCATCGGTTGTTTCAACGGTACGCATTTCTTCAAAACGAACCGTTCCTTCAAACTTAGCTTTCAAGTTGGCATCTAGGGCAATGTTTTGGGCTGTACCTCCCACGTGGAAAGTACGGAGCGTAAGCTGTGTACCTGGCTCACCGATAGACTGTGAGGCAATTACACCTACGGCCTCGCCAATATCAACCATTCTACCTGTCGAGAGGTTACGGCCATAACATTTGGCACAAACACCACTACGAGTTTCGCAGGTTAGTACCGAACGAATTTCAAGGGCTTCAATCGCTGTTTCGTCAATATAAAGGGCAACTTCTTCAACTATTTCCACACCTGATTTCAAAATCAATTCGCCTGTAAGTGGGTCGATGATGTCATGCACAGACACACGGCCAAGGATACGCTCTGAAAGCGGCTCAACGATGTCCTCATTGTCTTTAAGTGCCAAAACCTGAATCCCTCTCAACGTACCACAATCCGTTTCGGTAATGATAACGTCCTGAGCCACATCATGCAAACGACGGGTCAAGTAACCCGCATCGGCAGTTTTGAGGGCTGTATCAGCCAAACCTTTTCTAGCCCCGTGGGTAGAGATAAAGTACTCCAATACGTCAAGACCTTCTTTAAAGTTAGAAAGAATTGGGTTTTCGATGATTTCGCCCACTGAACCTTGAAGGTTTTTTTGTGGCTTGGCCATCAATCCACGCATACCGCCCAACTGACGAATTTGCTCACGAGAACCCCTAGCACCCGAGTGCATCATCATATAAATTGAGTTGAAACCTTGTTGGTCTTTTTCCAACTCATTCATCAAGATAGTCGTCAGGTTTGAGTTTACTTTTGTCCAAGTATCAATCACTTGGTTGTAACGCTCGTTGTCGGTAATCAAACCCATCAAATAGTTATCTGTAATGGCTTGAACGTCCGACTTTGCTTTAGCAACTAATTCTTTTTTCTCGGCTGGAATATTAACATCAGACAAACCAATCGACAAACCGCCTTTGAAGGCCGTTTTGAAACCAAGCGATTTGATTTCGTCGAGGAAGTTAGCCGTTTTTGGCGCTCCAACTATCTTAAATACCTGACCAATAATCAATTGTAGTTTTTTCTTGGTTAATAGTTCGTTGATATACCCAACTTCTTCGGGTACGCACATATTAAACAATACTCGGCCTGCAACCGTCTCTACTTTTTCTATACTGAATGTACCATCGTCTTTACGTACCCTTGCCCGAACGGTTATGTTGGCGTGTTTAGAAACTTTACCTTCGTTCATGGCAATAACCACCTCATCGAAGTTATAGAAACTCATACCCTCCCCTGCAATTGGGCATTCAGGAGTCGATACACGGCCTTTGGTTACATAATACAAACCCAAAACCATGTCTTGAGATGGTACAGTAATTGGGGCACCATTGGCTGGGTTCAAGATATTATGAGAAGCCAACATTAGCATCGATGCCTCAAGAATTGCCTCTTGGCCAAGTGGCACGTGAACGGCCATTTGGTCACCGTCGAAGTCGGCATTAAAGGCCGTACAAACCAATGGGTGCAACTGAATAGCCTTGCCTTCTATTAATCGAGGCTGGAATGCCTGAATACCCAAACGGTGAAGCGTTGGAGCTCTGTTGAGTAGGATAGGGTGGCCTTTCAATACGTTTTCGAGAATATCCCAAACCACGGCATCTTTTCTATCAACAATTTTCTTGGCCGATTTTACCGTTTTCACGATTCCTCTTTCAATCAATTTTCTGATAATAAACGGTTTGAACAACTCGGCAGCCATGTCTTTTGGTAGTCCGCATTCATGTAGTTTTAGCTCTGGGCCAACCACAATTACCGAACGTCCAGAATAATCAACACGCTTGCCCAACAAGTTCTGACGGAAACGTCCCTGCTTGCCTTTTAGCATATCAGAAAGCGACTTCAAAGCACGGTTTCCTTCGCTACGTACGGCATTTACCTTACGAGAGTTATCAAACAATGAATCGACAGCCTCTTGAAGCATACGCTTTTCGTTACGCAAAATTACCTCTGGAGCTTTGATTTCTATCAAACGCTTCAAACGGTTGTTACGGATAATTACTCTACGGTAAAGATCGTTCAAATCTGACGTTGCAAAACGGCCACCATCAAGGGGTACAAGCGGACGAAGTTCTGGAGGAATAACAGGTACCATTCTGATAATCATCCACTCTGGGCGATTTTCGATACGAGTTCCTGCCTCACGGAAAGCCTCAACTACCTTCAAACGCTTTAGGGCTTCGGCCTTACGTTGTTGAGAGGTATCGTTGGCAGCCGCATGACGGAGGTCATACGAAAGTTCGTCTAACTGAATACGGC
>JAYWHL010000495.1:0-2468 GCA_043777715.1 Cytophagaceae bacterium
ATGTATATTGAGTTGAAAGGCAAGGATTTGGTTCACGCTATGGAGCAAATAGAAAGAACCATTGCTTTATTGAGTATTGACGTACAGAAACAAGAAAAAATAAGTTACATTATTTGTAGTAGAAGCCCTTTGAGTTCAACCGAAATACAAAATTATGCAAGACAATTCAAGAAAAAATTCAATTCAAAGTTAATTATCAGGTCTTCGCCCTTTAAAGATAGTTACTAAAAATATACAGCATGAATTAAATAGAAGACAGCATATTAAGTACTTGACGCTAAATAGTTAGTGTTATTTAATTCCTAATACTCTGATTGTCAGATTATTAATCCCCTACCTTTTACTCAAATAGTCAAACAACACCAAATATTTAGCACCTATTCCTTAGTTTCTCGAAATCTCTAAACTCAAATCCCGATTATGCTCCTAGAAACCATCTCTGTTAAATACGGACTTCCGCAAAATCTAGCCTATCACCAAGCACGTTTGGAGCAATCGATGTTGAGTGTTTATGGGCAGAATGGTGTGCATAATTTAGAGAAAATTTTAGCAAATCATAAACTCGACGAGCAAATCCCTGCCCAACGATGCAGGTTTGTATTTAATGCCGAAAGGTTTGAAATTCAATGCTTTGACTATCACTTTAAACAATTTCAAAACCTAGCCATTGTTGATATTCCGAGTAATTTTAACTACCAACATAAATGGGCAGAGCGAGGGTTTTTTTCAGAATTATTAGAAAAACACAAAGACTTTGATGAAGTGTTGATGATTCAAAACGGGAAAGTTACAGATGCTACTATTGGAAATATAGCCCTGTTTGACGGAACAAATTGGTATTGCCCCAACACGCCATTGCTCAAAGGAACAAAAAGGCAGCAACTCCTAGAAAAAGGATTGCTAAAGGAAATCGAAATTACAGAAAATGACCTCCACAATTTTCAAAAATTAGTAGTTATCAATGTTTTTAGAGATGTAAAAAACGAAGATGCCATACCCATAAGTAAGGTTTCAAGACCTCAAAATCAATAAATTAATAATCTAAAACCTAGCTAAAATTGAACTGGCTCACAGATAAAAAAATCGTAATTATAGGTGGTACAACGGGACTCGGTTTGTCGGCGGCCAAGGCTTTTGTAAATCACGGGGCTTTTGTGGTTGTGGTGGGCAGAAACGAGGAAAGTTGTTTACTGGCTAAAGAAATATTAGGAATGAATGCCCAAGCAATGATTGGCGATGCCACCCAAGAACATACCACAAGCAAAGCTATCGACCTGTGTATCAATACATTTGGAGATTTTGACGGCCTTTATCACGTGGCAGGAGGCTCTGGCCGCAAAATGGGCGATGGGCCATTGCATGACATCAGTTTGGCGGGCTGGAATTACACCTTTGAACTTAACTTAACCTCAATATTTTTGTCGAATCAGGCGGCGGTACAAAAATTCTTGGAACTCAACAAAGCGGGGACAATCTTAAACATGGGTTCGGTTTTGGGCTATTCGCCTTCGCCAAAGTTTTTTACTACCCACGCCTACGCTACAACCAAAGCCGCAATCATTGGTTTTTCAAAAGCCACGGCAGCGTACTATGCCCCCCAAAACATCAGAATAAACGTTATTGCCCCTGCTTTGGTCGAAACTCCGATGTCGCAACGAGCCTCAGAAGATGAAACTATTATGGATTTTATCAAAACAAAACAACCTTTAGACGGTGGCCGAAATGGCCAAGTACAGGATTTGGACGGGGCGGCAGTTTATTTTATGTCCGATTTTTCTAAATTTACGACAGGGCAGGTTTTGGCAATTGATGGCGGCTGGTCGCATACCGAAGGGCAGTGGAAATAGAGGTATCAAACTTAAACTACTTCGGTTAAAATCATTTTTACCCTCTAAAATAAAAAAATATGAATATAGGAATAGACCTAGGAGGAACGTGGATAAAGGCGGTATTGATAAACGAACTTGGCGATGTAAAACACCAATTATACCAACCCACCCAAGACCAAGACCTAGGTATAAACAACTGGAAAAAAGCCATTGCCGAAGCAGTGGAAACCCTAAGGCAAAAAACTGATTTAACGATTCAAAATATTGGACTATCGGCCCCGGGTTTACCCAACAAAAACAACCAGTATATCGAAACCATGCCAGGCCGTTTGCAGGGTTTAGAGGGTTTTGATTGGTCTGAATTTTTAGGCCAGAAAACGTTTGTAATTAATGATGCCCAAGCTGCTACCATGGCCGAATATCGTTTTGGCGTAGCAAAAGGCTTTCAAAATATGGTAATGCTTACGCTGGGGACGGGCGTTGGAGGGGGAGTGGTTTTGAACGGGCAGTTATACCAAGGACTATTACAAAGAGCAGGACATTTAGGGCATATAAGCATTGATAACCAAGGACTTAACGACATAACAAACACCCCAGGAAGTTTGGAAGATGCCATCGGTAATGCCACAATTCAGCAAC
>JAYWHL010000496.1:0-2467 GCA_043777715.1 Cytophagaceae bacterium
ACAATAGATCAATACATCATTACTTAACTCTTTTACGTACCTCATTTGTCTTTTTTTTGCAAAAATACAAAATCCGCAAAACTTATGAAGAATTACTTATCTACTGTTGTGCCATTAAAACTACGGGTTAGGTTCAGGATATTGCCGTTGATGTCATAGGCATAAGTACTGGCAAAGGTGCTGGTGTTGCCTACTTTTAGGTTGGCGTTTAGTAGTCGGCTTAGTTTGTCATTGGCAAAATCATAACTATACACGGGGCGGGTTTCAAACGTCCAAATGTTGTTTATTTTCTTGGTTTGGGCATTGCTGTATGTTTGGTTTTTAATATTGCCATTGTCTTCATAAGCCAAAGACATTCCAAAAAGGTCTTTATCAGCTACTAAACTGGTAGGGTTATTTACTCCCATCATCCAGCCTCTGATGTTATAAACATAATCCACATTTTGCAAAGCCAAGGGGCTACCTGTGGAGTTGTTACTGTGTTTTTAAGATGTCAAAGAACGAATTAACTGTTTGATTTTCAGTTGAATAGATTGCTAATGCTTGGGTGTTTTGTCGGGGGGCAAAACACAGAGGGGAGAAATTCACAGGAGCAGAGAAATAATAATTATTCAAGTAGCATTCGCTTCTTAACCGCCCTCAAAATATCTTCATATTCTTTCAAATAAAACCCTTTGTACGTTTTTGTATAATAGTATCTATATTTTTGTTCGAAAAAAGAGAAGTTTGGATTACCTGACAACCCTGCTAAAATAATTCCTAAATTCCCCTCGAATTTATATCCAGAAAAAATACTTTTACCTTCTTCAACATTTATGGCTTTATCCAGTTCTTGAATAGAATTGTATTTTTCAAAAAAAGGTATAGCTACTTCTTTAAATAGCCTTAAAGTCATTGTATAAAATTCATTTAAGTCTGAATCTTCATCCAAAAATATTTGATTGTTATCTTCATCATTTAAGTACGTACCTATGTCTATACCAATGGTTGATGTTGTTCTATGATATTTTTCTTCAAAATAAGAACCCATATGGTAAATTTTTTCTACTTCATTCAGTCTAATGAGCATACCAAAATCTACGTCCCAACCGCTACTTCTATTATAAAAAGTCAAATGAAATTTATCCCATCCATAAGAAGTCTTTCGGGTGAACATACTGTCCTGCTTATTTAATTTAAAGCCATATTTCAACAATTCGTCTGAAACAGATGCTTGAAAGGTATTTTTAATTTCTTGTTTATTCATTATTGTAAATCTTTGGGTCTATTTCCGTGGTTGGTCTCCCGACCAAACACTCAAGCGAAAGCAACACATCGAATGTAACTATCTATATATCAATAATTTAAATAAATACATTGCTTTTGCAAAGGTGGACTGGTGAGGACACCAGCCACAGGAGTAGAAGTCCTATACTACGAAACAAACCTCGCCTTTCATAAATTCCCTAGCCATTTATTGCGATTATCGTTTGTGGGTTCATCAACAAAGAGGACATAAACACCGTCTTGTTTTGGGGCAATATGCAAGCCCACCCAAGCCAACTGTTCGTTTAAAAGTTGTTCGATGGGGGTGTTGTTCCAAACAAAAGTATCGAAATATTCTTGAAGATTGTAGTCGATTATTTCTTCTGCAATGGCTTGATAATCAGATGTTTCATAGCCAATAAACGGTTTGCCAAAGCGTTGCCACATCAACCTCATAACGTCGTGGAGGCTACGTTGATGATGGCTTTGTTTACGAATCATTAAATCTAAAATCAGGGCCACGGCCGCCCCTTTGCTATAAATAGATACTCGTCGGTTGGGTACAGCCGCCACGTAGCCGTCTAGCCATAAATCATAACTGGACTCGGCCAAGGACAAAGCCGCTTGGTCGTCTTTTTCGAGGTGTTTCTTGAGGCTCGTCCCTAGTTCTTTTAGATATTCGTCTTCCGAAAACACCCCCGATTGTACCAACGTAAGGTCGCCCATGTAGGTAGTAACTCCCTCGGCCACAAAGCCTGTATAAAAATAATTTTCTTGGTAAAACCGATAGGGTAGTAGCTCCTTTGGACGTATTTTACAAATATTCCATGTATGATACAACTCGTGCGAGCATATTCCCAATAAATCAAAATACAAATCTTGGCTTTGGGTATCGGGCCCCAGCACAATAACTGTGGAATTACGATGTTCTACGCCGTGATAATGTGGCGTGGGCAAAATATGTATCAAAAAATGGTAATCTTCGCAAGGAATATCGCCAAATTGCTCTATTTGAAATTGCGTAAATCTCGAAAAATCAGAAATAAGTCGCTCATTATCAGGAATATAATTACCTTGAAACCAAAAATGAAAGGTACAGTCAGTGTTTTTTACGGAATAGGTTTGATGTTGCAATGTGCCACTGGCCATCATTGGGGAGTCGGCTAGTTCGTAAAAATCATTGGCTTGTAACACAAAAGGCTGGATTTGGGGCAATCCACAA
>JAYWHL010000497.1:0-6824 GCA_043777715.1 Cytophagaceae bacterium
CCCGAAGTAGAACGTATATGTGAGTTTATTGGCTCTCAAAAAGGTTATGATTCGGCCTATTTATTGCCCGAATTTGAAGGCGATGAAAGCGGAGCAGAAGCAAGCGATTTTGACCCCAACGACCTCGACCCCCTCTTTGACGATGCCGCTCGGCTATTGGTTATGCACCAGCAAGGTTCTACTTCGCTGATACAGAGGCGATTGAAGCTGGGTTATAACCGTGCTGGCCGATTGATAGACCAATTAGAAAAAATGGGGATTGTAGGGGCTTTTGAAGGCAGCAAAGCCCGTGAAGTTCTTGTAAAATCAGAAAGCGAATTAGAAGAAATCTTGAAACGAAAGTAAGCGTTGAAGCATTACGCTAACTAATAGCAAATCCCCCTGTCTATGATTAGGCAGGGGGATTTGTAGTTTTAGTCTAAAAATTTTAGGGGTCAGACGGTAATTCTTTCTTCTGAGTTATTCTGTTCGTTGATAAAAATATTCTCTTGAGGTTTTCTTTTTTTGGAGAGACCTATCTGATATAAAATTTGTAAAGTAATAAAAACGGCAACATAAAAACCAATTACCTGATAAGTATTGGCATCAGACCAAGTAACTAAATGGCCTACAAAATAGATACTGATACCCATAGAAACCAAAGACAAACCTATCATCGAGGATACGACCATACGGTCCGAAAGTCCCAGTATTGCAAGGTGGTGGGTGGTGTGGTCTCGGCCACCTACAAACGGCGACTGTCCTCTTAATATCCTACGAATCGTAACGGTGGTTGTGTCCATCAAGGGTACAGTAAAAGCCAAAGCAGGAACTAAGTATTGCTCGATATGTAACGACGAGGTGTGAAGGGCTTTGATATTCCAAAAGTATTTTATGCTGATAAGTGCCAAAAATGCACCAAGAAACTGGCTACCCGTATCGCCCATGTACATTTTTGAAGGATTCCAATTGTAAAATAGAAACCCCGCCAAAGCCGCACAAGTACCCAACATTAGGTAAACATCTACATTTGAAATAACATTTTGTTGCGAGGCAATATAAAGGCCAATTATCAACGTAACGATAGACACACTACTTACTATACCGTCCATATTGTCGAGCATATTAATAGAGTTCATCATACCTACTACCCAAATGGCTGTAAAAGTGTAATTAATAATATTATTTTCAGAAATATGGATAAAAACCCCAGCATAAATAAAAATGAGTCCGCAAGCTAACTGACCCAAAAACTTGAGCATAGGTTTTGTGTTGTAAGCGTCATCGGCAAGGCCAATCAAAAAGCCTAACGATATTGGTAGTAAAATGCCCATTAACAAATAATCAACGGAAATTCCTACTGTATAATTAGAAGAAGCTACAACATAGGAAAAAGAGAGCAAAAAAACGATATAGAATGAAATGCCCCCCACCGACGGCTTTTGAGTTGATGACCAACGTACTTGGCCATCAATACGTTGTAGGTTTCGGTTGCCAAAGGTAGCTGCAAACTTCAAGAATATGCCATTTATCAAAAATGACAGTATTAATCCTGAAATAAAAAAGAGAACTTTTTGGTATAATTCATTCATAAAAATCTACTTTCTTGGGTGGTGGTCTAATGTATGCTTTTTTTAGACGATGTTAGATTTATAAGTAACAATATACGAACTAGATAATTATTGTGAAGGCGAAAGTGCGTGAATTATTTTTTTCATTCCTGTTTCTAGGGGCATTAATTCTCGTCCTAAAATAGCTTTCATTTTTGTATTGTCGGGCTTTCTTCTCGTCATATCTCCTTCTTCGAGGGGTGGGAGAAATACAATTTTAGAGTCTGATTGTGTAAAACTTATTACCTTCTGGGCGAGCTCTAATATGGTTGTTTCTTTGTCTGAACCCAAATTGATAATATCATTTATTTCTAAGTCATTGTATAGAATTTTCTCGGTGGCATCAATATTATCGTCAATATGGCAGAAGGTTCTTGTTTGAAGACCATCGCCGTAGATAGTAATGTCTTCGTTATTGAGTGCCGCTCTGATAAACTTAGACATCACAAAATCAATACTTTGTTTGGGGCCATAAGTATTAAAAAATCTAAAAATAGTATAATCTAAGTTATGCTCTCGGCTGTATGACTTTAAAAAAGCCTCGCCTACATTTTTCACAATGGCGTAGGGCAGTTTTGAATTGAGGGGCGTGGTGTGTTCGTTTTGCGGAAATTCGACAGGCTCGCCATAAACTTCTGAAGAAGACGAGAAAAACACTCTTTTTACGCCTGTGTTTTTGCTCAAACTCAAAATATTTTTGATGCCTTCTATATCCTCCAGCACTGATAGCGGGTGTTCTAAAGTACGTTTCACGCCTACCATTGCTGCATAATGAAACACATAATCAAAACGATAGGATAACATTATTGCCGAGAGGTCTTCGTACTTGTTTACGTCGGCTTTGATAAAATGATAGTTATCTGGATTGTGGCTTGGTAGGTTTTGTTTTTTACCAGACAGAAAATTATCAATACAAACTATAAAATTTTCTTTGTTCTGTATCAACCTATCCGCCAAAGAACTAGGCACAAAACCTGCTCCTCCAGTTATCAATATCTTTATCATTTGTTTAAGTAGTGATTATTTCAAATCGTGAATGTGGGTAAAATAGGTCTGTTCTAACGCTAACAGTTAAATACGTGTTGCTAGTAAAGAGGAACTTAATATCAAAACTAGCATAAGTTAGTTTGATAGTCAATATTTAATACAAATATAGTGCTATTTTACTAGTTCAAGAATATTTTGTGCCAAAAGCCCCATGATGTTTTTACGCTTAAATTTTTCAACAAAGGTATGTCTAGCTTTGCACTTGGGCTTATGGTTTTTGATTTGTTCTACAAACGATTGTACGTCTCCAGGCTCAAAAACGATAATATCATCTAGGTTTTCTTTGGTAAATTGCTGGGCATAGCCGCCAACACCCGCAATAATGGTTTTATTGGTAGCCCCATATTCAAAAATTTTAGAGGGCAGTACTTTTTTGAAAGCATCATAATCGTTGAGGTGCATCAATAGATAGTCGCTATTTTTATAATGTTCTATCAGCATTTTACGATTCATTGGAGGAATTAGCTTTACGTTCTCTAGTTTATATGCCTTGATACCAGCCTCTAGTTTTGCTTTTGTTCCACCTTCGCCTATGATTTCAAAGACAAAGTCATTCCCTAAAAGGTTGGCAGCTTGGGGTATTAGTTTTTCCAAGCCTTGGCCTTCGCCAATATTACCAGCATAAGTAATAATCTTTTTTGAGTGCGGTGTTGTTTGAAAAGTAGCAAGGTCGTCGTCCAAAAAATCATCGTCTATGCCATTGGTATAACACACTATTTCGCCATTTTTATAGTACGAAAAATAAGGCAAGAACCCAGCCGAAACCACGTTGATTCGCTTGGCGGTGTTGATGGTATAATGCTCAATGAATTTAAGAACGGGCAATACCAATAATTTAATGAGGGGATTTTTGAAAACATCGCCCATGGTATCCACAAAAATATCTCTGATGTCTAAATAAAGAGGTTTGTTTTTTTTACGGGCAATTCTAGCCCCCAAAAAAGCAGTAAAAAGCCTCGACGAAGACGCATAAACGAGGTCATAATCTTTGTTTTTCACCAATTTTAATGCCCCCCTATAAAAATCATAGAAGGTTTTGATTTGGTCTATCAAACCACTTTTGTGTAGTGTTACGGGTATTCTGTTGATGCTAATATTACCGTCTTTTTCAAAATTGGCAACCTCGTGTATATAATTATGATAACGGTTGGGCATCGTACTTACTACTTCTATTTGGTCTTGGGCGGTAAGCTGGGCTTGTAGGGCTTTGGCCAAGGCGGTGTTTCTAAACGAACCTGCACAAAGGTCGGGTTCATAATAAAAGCTAAGTAATAAGATTTTCATACAAGAGGCACGGTTGGAGTATTTATTACCAAGTGAGTAGTCAAAGAATGACAGAATGTAATAGTTAGTTGGGTTGCCGTTTGATACTTATTAAAACCAACAGCTTGTTGGTATTCTGATAGGTAAATATGTTTGGCATTAACAAATCTAATTTTACAAACATCAGTTTCCAAACTTCCGTCTTCGTTTTGTTTAATATTTATCCCCGATGCAAAATGTAAATAGGCTTTTGCCTCTAAACTTTTACCTTTTACGGTATCTTGAATAATGATTTGTTGGTCTTGAAACTCAAATTTTCGAGTATGAATCACTCCCAAATTTTTATAGCCATCGTGCGATGCTTCGATGGTGTTATCATTACAAATTACATCAAAAACTTTTGCACGTTTACCAACCCTAAAGCCCCCCCAAACTCGACTAGAATTTTGCTCCTCAACAGTAACAGTATTGTGGGCGGCAGTGGAGCGTTCGGTTTGGCGGCGGGCATTGGCTTCATAGGTCGATGTGCCAGTGTTTACCAAAACGGGACAATTATTGATATTTAGCTCAAAACATAAATTATCAGCGTGGGCATGGGCTAAAAAATAGTCTGGCCCCAAATTTCCAGCATCTATTACCATTTCATAATTAGCAAAGTTTGCCTTAGCAAATCCACTCTCATTGCTCAAAATCAGCCCTTTTCTATTTTGATTAGTTATTAAAATACCAAGCCTTGTGGCGTATTCTTGTAGTTGTAAGGTGCTTGGAGCAATACCCAAGGCCACATCGTTAAAATTAGCGGTTTTTCCATCTTTAAACGTAGGGTATCCCAGCCACTCAAGCATCATTTTGGCTTTTATTTCTAAAAATCCACCAAAATTAACCTCAAATTTTTCAGGATTATTCTTTATCAAATTTATACAATCTAAAAGCCTAAACAAAAGCGTTTGCTGGTACATGGGGCTAAGTTCGTAATGAGCGCCATCGGCCAAAATTTGTTCTTTTAGTTGTGCTGTAAGAATATCTTTAGCCGATTTATAAAACCGCTCGTCTTCAAAATAATAGGCCGCCCAAAGCAAAGCAAAACCGTTTTCTAACAAATGATTTGCCAATAAATGATACTCTTGGTGTTGGTATAAAATTTGATATTGAGCATATAAACTAGCATCTATTTCAGCGTTTTTGATTTGATGCTTAGCCAAAAACTTTATCCAATTCATACCCCGCAACGAAACAGGATAAGGCTCTAGTCCAAGGGTGTTTGTGGGTAGGTCGTCAATGAAGGTATTGATTAACACAATACCCTGATTTACTGATATGTTATCTTGATTTAGATAGTCGAAATAGTTGAGATTATACCCCCAAAGTTTGCCATTTCCCCAATAATTCCAATTGATTTTATGCTCAAATTGATGGCTTAAATTTAGAAATTCAAAGGTGTTGTTTCCTAAAAAAGATGTAGGATTGGCAATGCCTTCTTTTAGCGATAAAGGCTTAGAAGTGTGTGGGATTTTAAGCGGATATTTTAGGCCAAACAATTTTCTGAATTTGGCTCGTATCCAGTAAAATAAACGATAATAAATTTGAATAGGCCGTAAATACCAAAGCGTTTGGAGGTATAAATACAAAGTTTGAAGCATGAGGCAAATTAGATGGAAAATAAGATGTTTTGACTTATTGCTCTGGGGTAATAAACGGCAAATAATTTTCTTGATTAATAACTAAAAAACTGGCTTGGGGATAGGCATTTGCAAAGGCTTTTGGTATTTTAACCTTATGTTCAGACCACTTAAATTCATAAGCCGAAAGCCGACCATTTTCATATTCTATCCAGTCTATTTCTTGTTGGTCGTAGGTTCTCCAAAAATAAGTATCAGTCAGTTTTCTAGTATATTTCAGAAATTTTAATCGTTCAACAATCAGGTAATTTTCCCAAATTTCTCCTTTATCGGTTCTCAATGACAAAGGTCTAAAATCATTAATGAGGGCATTTCTTACGCCCAAATCCCAAAAATACCATCGTGAACTTTTGCTAATTTCTTTTCTTAGATTACCGCTAAAAGCCTCTATTTTTTTCAAAATAAAAACTTTAGCACACAAATCTAGGTACTTTTCTACGGTGTTTCTGCTCAATTGCAGTTGCTTGCCCAATTCGTCTAACGAAACCTCTTTGCCAATCTGATAAGCAAGTAAACGCAGTAAATCTCGTATTTTTGAACTACTACGAATGCCCTCAAAACTAATGATGTCTTTTAATAAATAAGTATTGAGCAATTCTTTGAGACATTCCCCCTTGCTCACCGTTGCTGGCAAGTTCCAAAGTTCGGGATAGCTACCATATATTAATCTATCTTCGAGGTTTTGAAGGGTTTGTAGAGCGTTTTCGTGATGGGATAATTCTTGCTGGGCAATGGGGTATAAATCGTAAAAAAATGCCCTACCTGTTAGGGGTTCTCCCGAAAGATTGGCCAAATCAAAGGCAGAAGAACCTGTTACAATGATTCTGATTCCTTCGATATTATCAACAATCAGTTTTAATACTTTGCCAATTTCGGGAATGGCTTGGGCTTCGTCAATAACCAACAATTGAGTATCGCCCAAAAATCTACGGTAATTTGATAAACTTCTTTGAGCAAAAATCATTTGAATATCAGCGTCTTCGCCCTGCAAGTGCATGGTTTTATAGTTGGTATTAGCCAATATCGTTTTTAACAAATAGGTTTTGCCTACTCGCCTTGTGCCAAAAATTAAATTGACTTTATTGGGTATCAATCTTTCAATAATAGTCGGAACAATGCTTCTATTAATTTCCATGTTTTAAGTCTATATTTAGATAACGACATTGATAAATCGTACTGCTATGCGTGGCACGCCTGTTCTATTATGATAACAAGGCGTGCCACGCATAATTGAAAACAAAATAGC
>JAYWHL010000498.1:0-6820 GCA_043777715.1 Cytophagaceae bacterium
AAGCCAAAAATAAGCCCTCCGTAGATATTTCCTTTCTGAAATTTTTTGGGTGTAATGCTAATTTTTTGGCCGTCTAATGTTTTGATATTGAAGTATTTAATTAAAAAAATAGATAACATTCCAACGGCAATGGCACTGCCAATTACGCCAAACATGTGAAAACTCTGAAACCGAAACATTTCTTGAATCCTAAACCAAGAAATGATTTCAGCCTTTATAAATACGATTCCAAACATCATTCCTACGGCAAGGTATTTTAAGTTATTTATCATTTTGGATTTGGATTTTTAATGAAATAATTTGAAGATATAAGGCATTATCAGGTGGGTCATGGCAAAACCTCCTGCCATAAAACAACAAGTGGCCACCAACGAAGGCCATTGCAAATTTGAAAGCCCCATAATGGCATGGCCAGAGGTGCAGCCATCAGCCCAGCGAGTACCAAAGCCAATCAGAAAACCTCCAAAAACAAAGAAAATCAATCCTTTTATCGAAAACAGAGCCTCCGTCCCAAACAAATCGGAGGGCATTAATCCCGAAAAATCTTGAACACCCAAGGCTTGTAGGTCGATTTTGGTGGCATCGGCTATTTGGAAAGCATCAGGATTTGCCAACAGATTTGAGGCTAATATTCCGCCAAAAAATATGCCTAAAACAAAGAAAAGATTCCAGCTTTGGGCTTTCCAGTCGTACTTAAAAAACGAAATATCCGCAGGCACACAAGCCGCACAAATATGCCTCAACGACGACGATATGCCAAAGGGCTTGTTGCCCAAAATCAATAATGTGGGTACGGTAAGGCCAATCAAAGGGCCTGCTACATACCAAGGCCAAGGTTTTTTGATAATTTCTAGTATTTCCATTTTGTATAAGTTAGGTACACGGACAAAATTAAACGATTTATTTAATTGATTTGTAAGGCGTGCCACGTTTTTAAAGCGTGGCACGCCTATCCAAAACAGTTATAATAATTTGATAATCAGATAAATAGCTCTTGTTTTCTATCTCCCCCAAAGTGCTGGCCAATTGTACGAAATATAGAATAATACAGAATTTGTCTTAGAATATTGCTTTCGCAAAGGTGTTTGGTAAGCCACTAACCACGGAGACGAAACATAATGTACTGTATTTCAAGCCAATAGCCTATGGCTACTTCATCGTATTGCCTAGTTCTGTTTTTAGTAAAGCGGCATAGCCTCCTGCAATTTCGGCGAGGTTGTCGTAGCCACGAGCTTTGAGAATAGAGGCCGCCATCATCGACCGATAGCCTCCTGCACAATGCAGATACATGGTTTGAGTTTTTGGAAAATCGGCCATCAATTCGTTGATATTATCAAGGGGGATATTTTTGGCGTTTGGAATATGTCCGTTCTCAAATTCGCTGGGTTTGCGAACATCAATGATTAAAATTTCATTTTGCTTGGTCATATCAGCTACGGTTTCGGCCGATAACGAAACAATGCTATCTATTTCATAATCAGTATTTTTCCATGCCTCAAAGCCTCC
Source organism: Cytophagaceae bacterium (assembly GCA_043777715.1). Taxonomy (GTDB): domain Bacteria; phylum Bacteroidota; class Bacteroidia; order Cytophagales; family Spirosomataceae; genus JAYWHL01. Next base: position 1,507 of record JAYWHL010000498.1, read on the forward strand.
TTCTAAGTACCCAATTACGTTGTCGTAGCCAACCCTAGCCAAGCGTGTAATGGTTTCTTTTTCTTGTCCGAGGGTTGTGATTAATAATATTTCTTGCTTGGTGTTGGGTATCAAAGCCCCCACCCAAGGAGCAAACTGCCCGTCTAGGCCAATATTGATGGCATTGGGTACGAACCCTTTATTAAAAACTTGGGCATTGCGAGTATCCAACAACAAAGAGGAGGTTTGGCTAGCGGCCATTTCAAAATCAATAGGAGATAGGGCTTGATTGGCTCTTTGCATCACTAAATCTATGCTTTCGCAGCCTTGTTTGTTCATCATTACGTTTTGCGGAAAATACTTTGGCGGACTCGCAAGCCCCCGTGTTACTTCTTCAACAAACTCGGTTTTGGTCATGTTGGCACGTAGGGCGTAGTTAAACATTTTTTGGTTGCCCAGCGTGTCGGTAGTTTCTTTGCTCATGTTTTTACCACAGGCCGACCCCGCCCCGTGTGCAGGATATACCTGTACGGTGTTGGGCAGGGGCATAATTTTGTTTCGGAGCGAATCATAAAGCATGGCTGCCAAATCGCTCATGGATAGGTCTGATTTTTGAGCCAAATCGGGCCTTCCCACATCGCCAATAAAAAGGGTATCGCCACTAAAAAGGGCTTTTTCTTGAGCATTTTCATCTATCAGCAAATAACACGTGGACTCTAAAGTATGCCCAGGGGTGTGAATGGCCTTGATGCTGATATTCCCTAGCTTAAAAACCTCTCCGTCTGTGGCAATATGTGCTTTGAAGCCCGTTTTGGCATTGGGGCCATAAACAATCGGAGCATTTGTTTTTTGAGAAAGGTCGATATGGCCAGATACAAAATCAGCGTGAAAATGAGTCTCAAACACGTATTTTATACTGGCGTTATTCCGCTTGGCTTGGTCTATGTAGGGCTGTACTTCTCGGAGAGGGTCTATAATGGCCACTTCGCCTTGGCTTTCTATATAATAAGCCCCTTGTGCCAAACAACCCGTATAAATTTGTTCTATTTTCATGTAAGGAATGGTAGGTAATTATTTAAGTGAGTAGGGAGATAGGATTGAGGAGACAGAAGGCAGGAGTTATTTATCTGATTATCAATCTATTATACTTACTCGAAATGTAGTTTAGTTTTGCCTTTTTACTTAATGTTAGAAAAAAATCAGTATTTTTAAATTTGTAATCTCTCGTATTTTAGGCCAATACCGAGTGTCGGCAAGCATAGCCAATTGCCAATAGCTATTTATCCAACGCAAAATTATAGTTTTTGATTCCTTTGATTGATGGGCAAAGTTTCGACTAAATCTATCGTTTTAAGAAAATAACAATAGCCAAATCTTCAAAAATTAAACCAAATGCTGAAATAGCTGTTATTTTTGTTTGTATCAATTTAATAGTAAAACCTAGTCTCTCGAACTATGAAAAACCTCCACAAAATTACCAGTATTTTAGCATTAAGTTTTTGTTTTTTTACGGCCAAAGCCCAAGTAGAAAAAGCCCCCCCACGTGCCGAGGGAGAATATGCCAATCGGCTTATTATCAGAGGAGTAACCCTGATTGACGGCACGGGGGCACCTCCACAAGGGCCGATGGATATTGTCGTGGAAAAAAACAAGATTGTTCAAATCAGGAATGTGGGTTATCCAGGCTTGGCCATTGAAGAAGGTAACAGGCCCAAGGCAAGCAATGGCGACAAAGTGCTAGAATGTACGGGAATGTTCTTGATGCCAGGGTTTATAGATATGCACGGGCATATTGGCGGCCGCAGCCAAGGCACACCTGCCGAATATGTTTTTAAGCTATGGATGGGCCATGGTATTACCACCATCAGAGACCCCTCGGCTGGGAATGGCCTCGGTTGGACTTTGGATCAAAAGCAAAAATCGGTAGAAAACACCATTACTGCCCCTCGTATTTTGGCTTATACGGTGTTTGGAATGGGAGCCAAAGAACCAATTACTACCGCCGAAATGGCCGTGAAATGGGTAGAAGAAAATGCCGCCAAAGGGGCAGATGGTATCAAGTTTTTTGGGGCAAAACCCGAAGTGATGGAGGCCGCCCTCGTGCGAAACAAAGCCCTTGGCCTAAGAAGTGCCTGCCACCATGCCCAGTTAGACGTTGCCCGTTGGAACGTTCTGAACTCGGCCAAAGCTGGCCTAACCACCATGGAACATTGGTACGGTTTGCCAGAGGCGTTACTCGAAAACAAGACTATTCAAGACTACCCCGCCGATTATATTTATGGCAACGAACAACACCGTTTTGAAGAAGCGGGCCGCCTTTGGAAACAAGCTGCAAAGCCCTATTCCGACCGTTGGAACAAGGTAATGAACGAACTCTTGGCCTTGGATTTTACGATAGACCCTACTTTCAATATTTATGAAGCCAGTCGTGAAAGTATGTTGTTGCGTAGGGCAGACTGGCACGATGAATACACTTTGCCCAAATTATGGCAGTTTTATCAACCCAATAGAGCAGCACATGGCTCGTTTATGTTTGATTGGGGAACAGAACAGGAAGTGGCTTGGAAAGAAAATTATCGCCTTTGGATGAGTTTTGTGAACGAATACAAAAATCGTGGCGGGCGTGTTACCACGGGGTCGGACAATGGTTTTATTTATCAAACCTACGGATTTGGGTATATTCGTGAATTAGAATTATTACGAGAAGCGGGGTTTAGTCCCTTAGAAGTAATCAGGGCGGCTACCCTAAAAAGTGCCGAGGCTCTGGGAATGGCCGATAAGATTGGCACCGTAGAAGTAGGAAAACTAGCTGATTTTGTAATTGTTGAAGAAAATCCGCTCAAGAACCTCAAAGTACTATACGGCACTGGAGCTATAAAACTAAACGATAAAAACGAAGTAGTGAGGGTTGGGGGTGTAAAATATACGATAAAGGACGGTATCGTTTATGACGCCAAAAAACTCTTGGCTGACGTACGAGCCATTGTGGCCAAAGCCAAAACCGATAAAAATTGATTTAATTTGGTTAAAGGGGATTTGGTTAAGGGTTAAAGGGTAATTCGCCTTTTAACCCTTCGCCTCTTAACCCTTCGGCCTTTTAACCAAATTAAAGCTGTTTACGTAGCCTAGCCACAGGGATATTCAACTGCTCTCTGTATTTGGCTACGGTGCGGCGGGCAATGTTATAGCCTTTTTCGTTGAGAATCTTCTCTAGTTTATCGTCCGAAAGCGGATTTTTCTTATGTTCGTCTTCTATCAAATCTTTCAAGATATTTTTTACTTCTCTGCTGCTGGCGTCTTCGCCCGAATCGGTGGCAATGCCTTCCGAGAAAAAATATTTTAGGGGATATATCCCATACTCTGTCTGTACCGATTTGCTATTGGCCACCCTGCTTACGGTACTGATATCCATTTCGATTTTGTTGGCTATGTCCTTCAAAATCATGGGTTTAAGTTTGCTTTCGTCTCCGTCCAAAAAGAAATCGTATTGGTATTTTACAATCGTTTCCATCGTTCGCATCAAGGTATTTTGGCGTTGTTTAATGGCATCAATAAACCATTTGGCCGAATCTAGTTTTTGTTTGATAAACGTAACGGTTTCTTTTACAACTCGATTTTGTTTGTCGCTTTTGTCATAAACATCAAGCATATCAGCAAATGAACGACTTATTTTAAGATCTGGGGCATTTTTTGAATTTAAGATAACCTCTAATTTTCCGCCATTATTTATCAAAATAAAATCGGGCATCAGGTACTGCACCCACTCGCCTTCGTTTTCTACGCCCCCAGGTTTTGGATTAAGTTTTGTGATAATCTTAATGGCAACCTTCATCTCATCGTCGTTGATGTCTAGTTTTTTCTGAATTTTGTCATAGTGTTTCTTTGAAAATTCTTCAAAAAAGTCATCAACTATCCTGATTGCGTTCTGAACATCGGGGTCGTGGCTACCTTTGCGGTCGAGTTGTATCAACAAACATTCTTGGAGGTTGCGGGCGGCAATGCCTGGGGGGTCGAAAGTCTGTACTTTTTTTAGTACTAGTTCCACCTCGGCGGTGTTGGTGTAAACGCCTTGTGTAAAGGCTAAATCATTGACAATGGCCTGCATGGATCTACGGATATAACCATCGCTTTCTATACTGCCAATGAGCTGATTACCAATCACTTCTTCTCTTTCGTCTAGCCTCATGTAACCCAATTGCTGAACCAATAAATCGCTCAAACTAGAAAAATTAGCTACGGGATATTCACGATCTTCTTCGCCACTGGCACCATCGCCCTGCATTTTATAGCCGTTTACTTCGTCGTTCAGATAATTATCAATATCAAGCGTGCGGTCGTCCTGATAACTATCATCAAACTCATCGTAGTCGTCATCAAACTCGTCCTTTTCTTTCGTTTCGTTTAGCTCGTCCATACCTTCTTCAAGAGCAGGATTTATTTCGAGTTCTTCTTCTATTCGAGCTTCGAGTTCAACGGTCGGGATTTGCAACAATTTAATAAATTGTATCTGTTGTGGCGAGAGCCGTTGTTGCAAACTTTGGTTTAAGGAGAGTTTCTGCATAAGTTTCTTGGGTTTAGCACCTAAATATCTTCACGTTTATTATTCTAATACTGGGCAATATTTTAGGGGTCTCACAAATTTTGAACCAAAAATTAAGAGTTAATCCCCCAATTTGCAAATTTTGTATTCAATTTATTTTGAGTATTATTATAACTACTTGATTGTTAATTGATTAAATATATTTTGTGGTAATAAAATAACTATATAATTTAATACCATTTGTTAATTTTTTTATGAAAAAACTTCTCACTTTCTATTTTTATGCCAATTGGCTATTTATCAACTTTATGAGTACCAAAGCCAAAAAAGGTAGGCATTTTTTACAAGAATTGTCCTAACTTTGCGGGTAATTATTTTTGAAGTTGATATTTTATAAATTTTGTTAGAAAATTATGGCCAAAGTTCAAATCAAAGCATTGTTATTGTCGGCAGAAGTTGGCAAAAGTGTAGAAGTAAAAGGCTGGGTACGCACCAAGCGAGCCAGCAAAAACGCAATATTTATCGCCATTAACGATGGCTCTACGATACATAATATTCAGGCCGTAGTAATGCCCGATGCCATCGACGAAGAAACCCTAAAACTCGTAACCACAGGGGCTTGTATTTGTGTAAAAGGTGTGCTTATTGCCAGCCAAGGTAGTGGGCAATCGGTTGAAATAGAGACCGATAGCATTGAGATTTATGGCCCCGCCGACCCCGACAAATACCCCCTTCAGCCTAAAAGACATTCCCTAGAATTTTTGAGAGAAATTGCTCATCTTCGGCCACGAACCA
>JAYWHL010000499.1:0-2464 GCA_043777715.1 Cytophagaceae bacterium
TCTAATTATCATTAATTTAAAAACAATCTAGGTCAAAAGTTTCTTACTCCAAAACACTCTTTTAGGTAGAACTTAGAAACTTAATTACCTGATTTTTAATAGGATAAATATTTTATGAAGCTCTTGTGTAGGGACGAATAGCATTCGTCCACACCCTGAAATGACACCGTGGACGAATGCTATTCGTCCCTACCACAAAAAATATTACCCCTCAAACAAATAACAAAACAATGGAAAATTTATTAAGCGTTATCCTTCGTCAATCTGCAATTTTTATTGCAAAAACAGACATCAAAAACGACTCGAAAATCCTTCAAGGAAGTACCTCCGTTTTGGTTGCCAATTTGAGGAACATGGGCTATGTGGTATCCGAAAACTTATTGATTGCTTTGAATGGGACTACGCCAATTTTTCAGGCAAAATTATTAGAAATCTTCCGCCAAAAAATGGGCGTTAATAAAAACTGGACTCCTTTGGTGAAAGGTTGGGACGTACCAACGGGCGAAAGCCTTACCGACCATATCATTACTTTTTATAGCAATATTTTTGGCGGGAGAGGTACGCAACTAGCCTGCGGACATACTGTCCCTGCCAATACTTTTCCATTAGAACGCTACAATGGTTGCCCATTTTGTGGAACGCCTTTTGAAGCTGGTAAAATCGAAAACTATGGACAAGGTTCAAAGAAAAAGTACTTGACATTATGGTCGGAAGACGATGTTACGGCATTTTTAAGAGATTTATTGTCGTCAAAAACTGCTTTAGATACTACCCAAATAGATAGCCTTAAAATCCTTTTGGCCGAATTGCCAATGCCAGCGGTTTCTATCGGAATGAAAGAAACGTTGATTGCTGTAATAGATACGTATATTGCTAATAATCAGTCAGATAAGGCTAATGATTTGTTTACTTCTCCAACCGATATTTTACGTTATTTGTGGTATAAGCACACAGGTTTTTTGCAAATTATTGAGCCAAAAACCATCGTAAAACGTACGAAAAAGAATTTTCAAGAACCTTCCATTGCTTTTGAAATGAGTGCTTCGGCTACGTTATCGAAAAAGAAAGAATTAAAGTTGAAATACACTCGTAAAGAAGGTTTGATGGTAGCAAAATGGTTGAATAATTTAACAATTGATGCCAAAGCCGCTTGCGAAATCATGCACCCAAAACGTGGTATGTGGGTACGGTTTATTCGTGCTTTGCGTTTGTCGGAATTTGCCAAAAGAGACGGTTTCCAACATTTAACCGAAATTTTAACCGTTTTTTACAAGCAAGATTATACCGTTTTTCAAGGTCGAGTAAACTACTATCGTTTGAAAATGGAAGCCGAACCAACGTTCAATTTGTTGAAACAACGCCCAGGATTATTTGCCCGCTCGTTGTTTGCGAATATGCTTTGGTTTGGGGCAGACGAAACGATTAAAGCCTTTGAACAAGTGATTGATAAAGTACCCGCTCGTTTGGTGTTTACGTTGAATATGTACGCCCAAAATTATTTCAATAAATTACAAAATCGCTCTGTGAAGCCATTAGGAGGGGTTTCTAAACGAATTCCTGCCAATCAGCTATTATCGATTTATGACCAAGATCAATTAGATTTGATGAAAGCTAAGGTCGAAAATTTGTGTTTAACAGCCATGATGAGCCGTTTTATGAAGATTGAAAACCCGAACAAAACGATGTATATCGAACCCAATCTTTTTAATATACCCGTCTCAATCGGCGACCGTTCCGACAATGTTCAAGACTTGCCGTCGGCTTTGATGGGAACACGTTTTGCCGTTGAGGGCGACACCGTCCGTTTGTTTATGCAATGGGGCGAAGGCTTGCCAGCCCAACATCTGGATATGGATTTGAGCTGTAATATTACATACGAAAACCACACAGATTTTTGTTCATATAGCCAACTAACCGCAACGGGTTGTAAACATAGCGGAGATATTCGTAGCATTCCAAACAAAATTGGTACTGCCGAATATATTGACTTGAATATCAACACATTAGCCAACGCTGGAGCAAAACACGTAGCCTTTACCTGCAACGCATATAGCGAAGGAAGCATCTCCCCAAACTTGGTAGTGGGGTGGATGAATAGCAAATTTCCAATGAAAATTTCGGAGCGTACTGGCGTGGCCTACGACCCTTCGTGTGTGCAACACCAAGTGAGAATTACGCAAGGATTGACAAAAGGTTTAGTTTTTGGCGTATTGGAAATAGCCACTCGTGAGATAATTTGGATAGAGATGTCTTTCGACGGACAAGTCGTATATGGCTTAGATACCCGAAACGTAGAGGCCATTTTGAGCAAATTAGATGCCAAATTAAATATAGGTAACTTACTGAAAATCAAGGCAGAAGCCCAAGGTTTGACGATTATCGAAACCCCCGATGCCGACGAAATTTATGACATGGCTTGGGCAAGAAATACGGCGGCGGTTACGAGTTTGTTGGTGGATTAGGA
>JAYWHL010000500.1:0-6816 GCA_043777715.1 Cytophagaceae bacterium
TTGCCAGGGGTGCAAACCAAGGCAAGTCCCTGTTTATGAGCATATTGACCATAACCTAGGACATCTTCTACGGGCGAATTTCCTGCTTTTTTGGCTGCCCCTGCCGACTTTATGGCATCGGTAATGAGGCCGTCTTTGATGTTCCCAGGCGAGGGATTCATATCAAAACCTGCTCCAACGGCTGCGGCACGGCGGGCGTATTCGGTCATTAAGTACCCGAAATCGTCTGCAATTTTGGCCGTTACCGAGCGGTTCTGTAATTCTTGTTCCACGCCACATAATTCTGGAAACTCTGCTATCATTACAGTTCCGCCCAAGGCCACAACCAAATCGGCGGTATGCCCAATGGCAGGGTTGGCCGAAATACCCGAAAAACCGTCCGACCCACCACACTTTACCCCAATCCGTAAGGCACTCAAAGGGGCGGGTTTGCGTTTTATTTTATTGATTTGTAACAAGCCCAAAAATGTTTGGCGAATGGCATCGGACAATAATTTGCTTTCGCCAAAGTTCGTATCTTGTTGTTGCTCAAAATAATAGATAGGTTTCTGAAAATCGGGGTCTTTTTCTTTGAGTTTATCTTGAAAAACCGAAATTTGCGAATGCTGACAGCCCAAACTCAATACCGTGATTCCTGCCACATTGGGGTTCACACAATAGCCCGCCAACAAGGCACAAAGGTTTTCGGAATCTTCTTTGTTTTCACCACAGCCGCTCTCGTGTATCAAAAACTTAATGCCATCAACATTTTTTAGTAAACGGTTTTGGGCATAATCGTTTTTGGTTTTGTCAAATTCAAAACTTTGAAGGCTTTCTTCGCTGGCTCCGTTTTTATACATTTCCACTAGGGCCTGTACTTGGTGCTGATATATTTCGGGTTGGGCATATCCCAATTCTTTCAAAAAAGCGTCTTTCAAAACATTTACATTACGATTTTCACAAAAAACAAGCGGAATTACCAACCAATAATTGGCCACACCCACTTGGCCGTCGGCTCGGTGGTAGCCTTCAAAACTACGATTTTGCCATGCCGAAACATCAGGCGGTGTCCACGAATAGTCTTGTAATTTGCCCTGAAAAGGTTCAGAAGCGTGTTTTAGATTGAAGGTATGCACAAGGCCGCCTTGGGCAATATCCTGATGAGCCTTGCCCACCAACACGCCATACATCACAGCGGCCTGGCCTTTGGCTAGGGGAATGGTCGTAAATTTATGCTTGGCGGCTATATCGTCTTGTAGTTCAATGGTGCCGCCTTCAAAGTCTATGAGCGTACCTTTTGGGAGGTCGGTTAGGGCTACCAATAGATTATCAGCAGGGTTTATTTGAAGAAAAGTCTGTTTTGACATAACATAGTTTTTAATTGGTCTTTCAAAGATAGTGCCTATAAACCGAGTTTGGAAATCCTTTAAGGGCGGTAAAGGGCTTTATTTGTACTTAGAATCCCTCATTTATTGGCTTGCCAAATGGCTTGGGTGGGTTTATGGGCTATCTTCGCCAATCAGCCTTGTATAAATTTATCATATTTTCATCATCTTTGTATTGATTATCCAGAAAACAAAAATCACTCTAAAAAATGAAAAAACTACTCGTAATTTTAATTTCATTCATGGCCGTTGGCAATGGCTTTGGCCAAATTCCGCCCGTAAATCTCAAATGCGAATACCTCGCAAATCCGATGGGGATAGACATTCAAAAACCGAGGTTTTCGTGGTTGTTTAAGGGAATACCCAATGCCAAAGGCGAAGCCCAGCAGTCGTATCAGATTTTGGTAAGTAGTAGCAAAGCCAAAATAGCCTTTGACGAAGGCGATATGTGGAGCAGTGGCCGAGAAGGCAGCAACAAAACCACTTGGATTGAATACAAAGGCACACCACTAGAAGCCAAAAAAAGGTATTATTGGAAGGTAAGAACCTATAACCAAAGTGGCGTTTTTTCGCCTTGGAGCGAAGACGCCTGGTTTGAGATGGGAATGCTTAAAAAAACCGACTGGCAAGCCCAATGGATAGGCGTGGCAGGCACTGAAGGCAAACCGCCCAAAGCCGTGGAGTTGAACAAAGAATTTACAAGCCCAAAGCCCATCAAACAAGCAAGGGTTTACATTACTGGATTGGGGGCATATCAACTAAAAATTAATGGCAAAAAAGTAGGCCAAGATTTACTAACCCCAGGTTGGACACACTACCTAAAAACGATTCATTACCAAACCTATGACATAACGCCCTACCTAAAACAAGGCCAAAACGAAGCAAGAGTCGATTTGGGTAATGTTTGGTGGAGTAGTGGTTTGGGTTGGCAAAGTGGCTTTAGGTATTCTGATGGCCCAAACAGGCTTTTGTGTCAGTTTGAAATAGAATACACTGATGGCACAAAAGACATCATAAATTCGGACGAAAGTTGGAAAGGGCGGCTGTCGGCCATTACCGAAAATTCACTTTATCATGGCGAAAGCTATGATGCCCGCCTCGAAGGCAAAGGCGACTGGAAACCCGTTGTGATTTTGACCAACACAAAAGACAAAACCACGATGTATAACACCGATAAAATAGCCATAGCCGAAGGAGATGAATATTTTAGTACGGCCTTGGCCACGCTGAAGGCATCGAACAGCAGTATGATTCAAGAACAAGAAGATATTCAGGCTCTTAGCGTAAAGCAGGTAAAGCCAAACGTATATGTGTATGATTTTGGGCAAAATATGGTAGGATTTACCCAACTTAAAATTACAGGAAAAGAAGGTACAATTCTGACTTTGAAATACGCCGAACTCCTCCACCCCGACGGAACAGTGGCCCAAGAAAATTTGCGAAAAGCCAAGGCCACAGACCAATATATTTTGAAGGGTGGAGCCGAAGAACAATGGCAGCCGATGTTTACCTATCATGGCTTTAGGTATGTGGAAGTGAGCGGAGGCAAACCCAAACTAACGGCCAAAGTGATTCATAATCAAGCCAAAGTAACAGGAAAATTTGCTTGTTCTGAGGAGTTAATTAACAAAATTTATAAAAATGTAACTTGGGGACAGCGGGGCAATATGCACAGCGTACCCACCGACTGCCCCCAACGAGACGAACGCCTTGGTTGGATGGGTGACGCCCAAATTTTTGCCCCAACTGCTAGTTATTCGATGGATATGTCTGGATTTTTTGCAAAATGGACTAAAGATATTACCGATTCTCAACACAGTACGGGCTATGTTTATGACGTAAATCCAAAAATTGTGGTGGACGGCCCCTCAAAACCTGGCTGGGGCGATGCCATTTTGGCTGTTCCTTTTGCCATGTATCGTTTTTATGGCGATACCCGAATCTTGGCCGAAAACTACGAAGGCATGAAAGCGTGGGTAGAATACATGAACAACCATAAATCCACCAAAGAAACAGGGCTTTACTTTTTTGGAGAAGGCGGTTGGCATGGTTACGGCGACTGGGTGCCTGTTGATAAATCGCCCACCAAACCCATCGGAGGGGCTTATCAGGCTTATTCCAATAAACTTTTAGGAGAAATTGCAGCTATTTTGGAAAAAGAAACTGATGCCAAAAACTATACTGCCCTTTCTAAAAAATATGCTGAAAAATTTCAAGAAATATATTTTAATAAAACCACAAATCAATACGAAGGAGCAACCCAATCGGCTAATTTATTGCCCCTCAATATGGGCATTACTCCCCCAGATTTACAAAAAACCGTGGCTCAAAACATTACCGACAATGTAATAGCCAAGGGTAATCATCTTTCTACGGGATTTTTAGGAACGGGCTATTTACTGCCCACCCTAAGCAACAATGGCCAACACGAACTGGCCTATAAAGTGGCCACCCAACGCAGTTATCCTAGTTGGGGCTATATGATAGACCAAGGAGCAACCACAATGTGGGAACTATGGAATTCGGACAAAGAACGCCCCGACCAAATGAACTCAAGGAATCACTTTGCGTATGGTTCGGTAGGGGAGTGGTTTTATAGTCACCTGCTAGGCATTATGCCCAACGCCCCAGGCTTTAAAAGCGTAATCATTGCCCCAAAACCCGCAGGTAATCTAACTTGGGTTGAGGGCAGTTATGAGTCTGTTAATGGACTGATTGAGGTACGGTGGGACAACAAAGGCGGGAAGTTTACATTAAAAATAACTGTACCCGCCAACACAACGGCCAAAGTGATTTTGCCATCAATGAATAAAGTTAATCCATTGGTACACGAGGGGATAAATCCATTGTTTAAGAATGGGAAAAAATTCAGTAATGCTCAAGGTGTTACGTTTGTGGAACTTCAAAACAACAACGAAACCGTTTGGAACGTAACATCGGGTAAGTACGAGTTTTCGGTAGAGTAAGAATAAAATGGTAAATTGCGACTTCATTCAAAAAAACATAAAAAAATGAGTCTTTTAAGTATAGGAACGGTGGCTTTTGATGCCATAGAAACACCAATGGGCAAAACCGATAAAATTATCGGTGGTGCTTGTACGTATATTTCGCTTTCGGCATCTTATTTTCTGAAACCAATTAATGTGGTGGCCGTAGTTGGCGATGATTTTCCACAAGAATACATCGATACGCTTAATGCTCACGGGGTGGATACGCAAGGGCTACAAATCAAAAAAGGCGAAAAATCGTTTTTTTGGGCAGGAAAATACCACGACAACATGAACAGCCGTGATACCTTGATTACAGAACTAAACGTATTGGCCGACTTCGACCCTATTATTCCAGCCTCTTATCAAGACTGTCAGTATTTGATGTTGGGAAATTTATCGCCCCAAGTTCAGAAACTAACCATCGAAAGAATGACCAACCGTCCAAAATTTATAATTATGGACACCATGAATTTTTGGATGGATATTGCCATGGACGACCTCAAAGAAACTATTAAAATGGTAGATGCTCTGTCTATCAATGACGAAGAAGCTAGGCAACTTTCGGGCGAATATTCTTTAAGAAAAGCCGCTCGTAAAATCATGGCAATGGGGCCTAAAACCTTGATAATCAAAAAAGGCGAACATGGGGCTTTGTTGTTTCAGGGCAACGAGGTTTTCTTTGCACCAGCCTTACCTCTTGAAGAAGTTTATGACCCCACAGGTGCGGGCGATACCTTTGCGGGGGGCTTTATTGGCTATTTGGCCAGTACCGATGATACTTCGTTTGAAAACATGAAAAGAGCCTTGATTTACGGCTCGGCCATGGCTTCGTTTTGTGTAGAAAAATTTGGAACAGAACGTTTGATGAGCCTTACCCAAGACCAAATTTCGTCGAGAGTACATGAGTTTGTGAAATTGGCAGGTTTTACGGTTTAACTTATATAGATTTGACAACTCTCAAAGAGTTGTCAAATCTTAAAAGCTAAATTTCATAGAAAACTTCAAGGCAAAGTTTCGGGCATCTTCTTGGCTGCGATACGTAACACGGTGCATGGCTCGCACACTAAATATTTTGAAGATATTTTCCACACCATAACCCGCTTCGATATAGGGCTTGTCGGGATTGAGGGAATTAAAATCAAAGCCTATTCGGTTTCTCCTCGGAATACGTTCCACCAATTGCTCATTGCTTTGGCGTTGGCTGCCCACCAATACACTTATGTCGCCCACCATTCGTAATTTCCAGTTTTTGACAACAGGTAATTTATTGAACAAAAAACCACCAAAATCGTGATGATATTGCACCGAGGCGTATTTATCGCTCACAAATTCTAGGAAATTCATCATGTTAAAGGCATTGCGGTTATAAAAAAACGTTTCGTTGCCCAAATGTGGAAACAACAAAGGCGGAGGCACAGTAGAGGGCGTATATCCTGCCGTAAATTTATAACTCGACCGCCCCACCAATCCTAATCTAAAGGTTTGATAGGCCGTAAACTGAAAGCGATGGTAGTCAAAATCGCCTCCAGCAAAGCCCTTTAAGCCTTTTGTATATTTTAGGGTAAACACAGGGATACGTTTTGTGCCAAGGGTTATGCGTTCGTTGCCGTCCATGATAAAGGTTTCGTTTTTGGCAAATCGTAACTCTATCGAAGCGTGTGTATCTTGATAATTGTTTACGTAGGGCCTAAAGGGTTCTTTGTTGGAACGATACCTAAATGCAAAAAGCGGGTCAAAACTATTGGTAGCCACACTCCCCGAAATCATTAAGCCTTTTATAGGTTCTGTCTTTATAAACAACTCGTTTTGATGCCTCGAAAAAGCATTGCTAAATTGCCCCCAGCGAGTAAAAGCCGCAAAAAGTCGGTTGTCGCCAATCATGTCCGACGTTAGGCCAACTCGTTCTAAATCAAAGGCGTGCTTTAATCCAACAACCGACCAATGTTTACGAGACAAGATATAATTTACCTCGCCGCCATATTTTACTTGGGTATCTTTTGTGCCATATCCCAAAAAGCCTTTCAGTACCCATTTTTTACTAAAATCATCACTGGTTCTTACACCCAGCCTTAACCGCAAGCCTTCTACTTGGTTAATAGCAATGGCATTGATATAAGGCCCAAATTCTATTTTATGGTACTTTTTCCAGCCCGACATCACTATTTCAGCAATATCGACATAAGTTCTCACGATGGGTAAATTCCTTACCGAGTCCACCAACTGTATGGCCAGGCGGTCGTCTTTCGAGAGCGAATCGTGCCTTGCTGTTGCCCAAAATTTGGGGTCTAACTCTTTGGCATCTTCGGCTACTTCCACGGGTAAATCATAAAAGCTAAGGTCTTTTGGTTGATTGACCACAAAATTGCGATTGCTCACATAAAATTTGGCCAACATTCCTGCCGAATTTTTGGTTAATTGGCCAATATCCACCAAAAAACGAGTTTTGGCAGGTAGCCAAGCAC
>JAYWHL010000501.1:0-2462 GCA_043777715.1 Cytophagaceae bacterium
CCGTTCGACATTGGTTTTGTTTGATTCAAAACAGCGTTTACGAAATCGCTTGCTAGTTCTGAAAGGGCTTCTTTTTGCTCAATTTTAGGAATAAAAATATCTCCAGTTCTATAATCTACCAACATTTTATGTTTTTGTTCTTCTGAATTTTCAGAATAACTAGTTTCATAAATTTTCACTTTGTCGGTAGGTTCTACGTCATCGTAAAGGCACATTTTTTTGTCGCCACCAATCAAGATTCTGCGAATTTTGAGCGGAGAAATCCAAGAACAATTAAAATGGGCTATAAAATCGTTTTCGTAGTTAATTGTTAAATAAGCAATGTCTTCTAAGCGATTTTTAACATGGCTTTGCCCCGTACAAACTACACTGAGAGGTTTTTGATTCACTAAATAATTTAAGATAGAAATATCGTGGGGGGCCAAATCCCAAATTACATTAACATCGGGCTGAAACAAACCTAAATTGATTCGGGTTGAGTCAAAATATTGTAGATTCCCTAGTTCGCCAGCATCACATAGTTTTTTTATTTTTTGAACCGACCCCGTAAACAAAAAAGTATGATCCACGGCAATGGTTAAATTTTTGCTTTCGGCCAACTCGATTAATTCCTCGGCTTCTTTTACTGAGGCAGTAAAGGGTTTTTCGACCAAGACGTGTTTTCCAGCCAATATTGCCTTTTTGGCAAGTTCATAATGTAAAAAAACGGGCGTTACAATCACGATTGCATCTACAAAAGGCGATGCTATCAAATCATCGGGATTGGTAAATACATTAAGTTTTGGGTATTGTTTTTGGGCAAGTGCCAGCCGTTCTGGCCTTTGGTCGCATAGCCCAGCTACATTGGCATTGGCCGTATTTTGAAAATTCCGAAGCATATTTACCCCCCAATATCCATATCCAATGATTCCTACGTTCAACATATTTTTGGTTCTTTGTTTTTAATCTTCAATTGATTTAATAAAATTATGCCTAAAAGGGATACAATCACAATTTCTAACAAATATTCAATTAAATGTTGAAAACTATTTGAAAGGTCGCTTTGAGTAATAATTGGCATATTCAAATGCCACCAAATCGCTGGTTGTACCACAACTAAGATATTTAAAAGTAAAATAACTACCAAGATAAACGAGTTTTTTTGTTGATTATAAACATACCAAAGGGGCAAAATAAATATATATACGTAATTGGCCAAAGAGCTTTGTTGAATAATCATAAACCATAAAAAAACACAAATCCAGAGCTTGGTTATTAACGATTTGAAATTTTGGTTCTCTCTATTTAATGTTACAAGTCCTATACCCAACATCAAACATGATAGCAACCCAATGTTATTCAGGGTTTTTATTCCGATATTAGAATAAACATCGAAAAAAGGATTTAGAATACTCCATAAATTGGGTGTTCTGGGGTCGTTGGCTTGGTTTATGATTTCTAAAAATCCAAAACCGCTAAATGTAATCAAAATTAATAGCGTAGGAATTCCTATTGAGATTAGACCTAGGATATATTTCTTTTTATTATTTGAATAAAAAAAGAGTGGAATAATTATTAAAATTAGAACAACTTTTGATGTAATCAGTCCTAAACCAGCGATTATCCCTATCCAAAACTCTGATTTTTGGAATTTGTTTAACCATAACATCGCTACAACAAAACCCCACATCCAAATATCTTCTTGCCCTCCCAATACCGATAATACAAAGGGTGCAGGTAGCAAAAAATAGGTTAGGGTAATTGAACCTTTAGCGGTTTGGTGAAGTAAAATTTTACTAAAATGAACAATAACACCTTCAATAACTATCATCTCTAAAATTATGGCCTCTGCTTTGTTCCAGAACAATAAAGGTAATGCCGTAATGTATGGAAAAAGGGGTTGATAGGCAGTTTGAAAGTCTTTATAAACAAATTTTAGGGCGAGGGCGTCTTTTGCTGCAAAATAAAACATAGGAACATCAGAATGTGCCTCAAATTTGGCAACCAAATAGATGAGACCAAAGGGAAGCAAACGACAAAAAAAGAAGGCCAAGCCAAAAAACAATTTTGGGAATTTGTTTTCTAGTTTGTCAAAAAATATGCTTTTATAAAGCACAAGCACAACTACGATAGAGAAAAAAATTGCAATTCCCGTTTTGTAATAAACAATTTGCATGGAATTTTCTAGTTTTATGAATATTAGGTTTTGTTTTTTGCTTCAAAGAATGCGTTAATTAACTGATTTGCAACGATTTCGATGGTGTATTTTTCATTAAGTAGCTCAAAGGCATTATCTGCTAAAACCTTGGAATCTGAGGGGTTGTCTCTCATAAAAAGAAGAGCTTTTTTTATAGATTCTACTTCCAAAGTAGTGATGTATCCAGCCCTAGCTTCAATAATTTGAGGCCCAAAACCTACTCTATCACTAACAATTACTGGTAATTTTGACGCCATTGCCTCTAAAACGGCGATTGAAAAACCCT
>JAYWHL010000502.1:0-2454 GCA_043777715.1 Cytophagaceae bacterium
CCATCGCCTGGGGTCATGATGGTTTTGAACTGGCACTTCGCAATATATTTTCCCGTGGTGTCTATCAAGCCCCATTTGCCGTCTTTGCGTACACTAAACAAAAAATTAGCGTCAAATCCACGCACAGATTCATAGTGTGTACTGGTTATTTTAAAGAGGGTATTTTTGTCTATCAAATGATAATTTGTTCTTTTGGTGTCGCTTGTGGTTAGGAATGCCTTCACAATTACATAGTCATATTTTAGGGTATCGGTAATAAAATATCTGAGATTAGCCCCATCGCCTTCTGATTTTGGGACAATCACATTGCCCCTAAAATCTAAAATACTCTCTACTTTGCAATCTTTTGAGCCTCCAAATTCCTGACAATTGGCAAGGGTCTCTTCCACAACCACCATACCATATTTGCTAAAATTACCCACTTGGCTGTAATTCATCGGAATAACCTCTTGGCCTTTTATATTGATAAACCCGCAACTATTTACACTTTTACAAGCAGGAGCAAGGCCATATTGATTAAAATTACCCATTGATACAAAACTAGGCTCTTTAACAATCTGAAGGTTACGGTCTAGCAAGCCGTATAGTTTGTTTCCGTTTTGAACAATGGCCAAACCCGACTGGTCGAAATCATTGATTTTGAGATAAGGCGATGATATTTTCATGTCTTTTTGGCGAATCAAAAACGAGTTTAGTCCTTCTTTGGCAATGGCTAGGCCGTTGGCGTTAAAATTATCTAGCTCATCGAAGGTTGGGCGTAGCTTCATATTACCCAAAGTGTCTATCAGTCCCACTTTGTTATTAATGCCTATTTTGATAAGATTAGGCGTAGTGGTGGGTTCTATTTGGTCGTAATCTATACCCAAACGCACCGTGCCATTTACTTTGATTAGCCCCGCTTTTTGGCCATTTCTTACCAAAAACAGTTCGTCTTTGTTGTAAGAATTTATTTGGTCGTAAAGGGCCGACAGTGGCTTTTTAGAATAATCATAGTTGTTATCAATAATGGCATATTTAAACACATTGGCTTGGGCGGTTTTTAGTTTTATGATACTGTACCCAAAATTAATGGCCTTGGCATCTACCACGTTTTCAAGAACCGGCCCTTCTTGGCCGTCTGTGCCTATAAAATGCCAATCTACTTTCTTGACAAGGGCTTTGCCGTCATTAAAAGGTTCGGCAAGTTCGTATTGGCAGGGGATTATCTCTTCGCCCGAGAGATTGAGAAACCCAAAAACTTGGTCTTTTTTGATACGGGCAAAACCCTGACGATAATTATCAACCAAACCGTACCTAGGATTTTTGAGTAAATTGCTCGTAGAAGAGGCCAAAATACGTTTACCTTCGGCGTCGGCAAGCCAAACCATGTTTACTTTCTTGAAAAAAGACAAGCCCTCGGCACTTTTCAGCATAGAAAGTTTATGGTTGATTTCGCTCTTGAGGTTAATCTGAAAAATATCAGGAATGGTATCGTTCAAGACCGCATCTAGCCGAAAGCGATAGCGTTTTTCTTGCTCTTTGAGGTACTTTAGGTAAGCCTCGGCATTGTTCATATCTGGCAAAACGGTTTTTGTAAGTACCTGTGCCACGTTGTTATTCCCGCCAAAAGCCACCAACGAGCCACCCGAAGGCTTAAATTCAAAGGTTGGTTTTGTGATTTGAGAGGTATCGGTGAGTAACAAGGCCAATTCTCGTCGGGCTTCTTCGATAGACGAAACATTTGTTTGACCAAGAACGGAAGTGGATTGTAGTAAGCACAAAGCAAGTGCAACTACAAAAATTTGTAGAAAGGGTTTCATATTTTTTTGGATTATTAGTTTGATAGCCAATTAGTTACCGTTTTTGAGTGTTTAAACAAACAACCAAGTAGCATATCCGTAAAGCTACTATTTGTATGTTAAAATTCAAAATAAATAGCTCATTTTGGTAAACCTCGGAAAGGTCGATTATCAAAACTAATGTTTAATTTTGTTAGGGAATGTTTATAAAGCTAGGATTGGGTATATTTCAAGCCCACAATTTATATAAAATTTCATAGATTTATGGATAATTTCACAAAAATAATATATAAATGATTTACCACATTTTAGCAAAATCAGACTGGCAAAGCCATAGCCCAAATCAAGACTACAAAGCCGAAAGTTTGGCCACCGAGGGTTTTATTCATTGTGCCGAACAAGCACAAATAGCTGGCGTTTTGGAGCGATATTATGCAGGAAAAACCGACCTGTGTATGTTGTGTATAGATACCAGTTTTTTAGTAGCCGAACTCAAATACGAACAGGCCCCAAATGGCGAGACTTTCCCACATATTTTTGGAGTTATTAATCCAGAAGCTATTGTTGAGGTAAAAGAGATTTGAGGTATAAACAACTCTGTTTGTAGCGATTGAATGATGGAAAATTATCTTTACATAGTATTTTGAGTTAATACTTTTTATATTTTCCCCTCAAA
>JAYWHL010000503.1:0-2451 GCA_043777715.1 Cytophagaceae bacterium
GAACTAATAAAATTTATTGGAATGAACAAAACACAATTTTATATTTTTGGCGTATTAAACCGACTTTTTATCTCAAAAGGGTACTGGACTAAAGGAACATTCGTTGCTGAACACGATGTGCAACTTTCGGGTATTCAGATGAGAAGACCCGACATTTGCTATTTTTCATTAGCACAAGAAAACTTAATGAAACAAGGCCAAGACGTAATTCCTGATTTTGTGATAGAAGTGATTTCGGGTAATGACAAAGCCAGTAAAGTAGAAGAAAAAACGATTGAATATTTTAAGGCGGGCATCAAAGTGCTTTGGCTGATATATCCTGATAACAAAACCGTTCATGTTTATACATCAACAAAACAAGCACAAATTTGTAGCGACGATGACGTCTGTTCGGCAAAGCCAGTATTAGAAGATTTTGAGATTTCGGTAAACAACATTTTTGCTTAAATAGCAATTGGCCTTTTGTACTATGTATGCTAATTAGGGGTTGAAAAGCCCGTAGGGCTGTTATTTTGGTAGAAAAATGCCAAAGATTGTACCTGCAAAGCCCCATCGGGTAGGCATTTAATCCAAAATGTCGCCCCGATGGGGCTTTGGAACATTATATATAGGCATCAATTTTTACCAAAATTACGCCTCTCTGAGGCTAAAAATGTAATTTCAACGCCTAATTCGCATTATGTAAAAAGCCCTGTAAGATGTTCTTACAGGGCTTTTTGATGCTTATGATAAATGTTTGCGTTTCGTGTCAGATACTCAAACGTTAATTATTATCCCAAAGCCACTTTCAGGTTTTCATCAATGGCGTCTAAGAAATCTTGGGTATTGAGATAATGCTCTCCCAGCGTTACTTTGTTACCATGAATACAAACGGCTAAATCTTTGGTCATTTTGCCTGATTCAACGGTTTCTACACAAACCCTTTCTAAAGTCTGACAAAAATCTATCAAGGCTTGGTTATCGTCCAATTTTCCACGAAACTCCAAACCACGAGTCCAAGCAAAAATAGAAGCTATTGGATTGGTAGAGGTGGGTTTGCCTGCTTGGTGGTCACGGAAATGGCGTGTTACCGTTCCGTGGGCGGCTTCGGCTTCCATTACTGTTCCATCGGGCGTTACCAATACCGAGGTCATTAGCCCCAACGAGCCAAAACCCTGTGCCACTGAATCGGACTGTACGTCGCCGTCATAATTTTTACAAGCCCAAATAAATTTACCGCTCCACTTCATCGCCGAGGCCACCATATCGTCTATCAAACGATGTTCGTAGGTAATGCCCGCAGCTTTGTATTTATCAGCAAATTCGTTTTCATATACCTCCTGAAAAATATCTTTGAAACGACCATCATATTTTTTAAGAATCGTATTTTTAGTAGAAAGGTACAAAGGCCAACCCTTGGTGAGACCCATGTTCATACAAGAACGAGCAAAACCATAAATAGAATCATCTACGTTATACATTCCCATTGCCACGCCACCATTTTTGTAGTTATAAACTTCAAATTCTTGTACGGTGCCATCTTCTCCTTCAAACTTCATGGTTAGTTTTCCAGCTCCTTTTACTACAAAATCAGTAGCACGGTATTGGTCGCCAAAGGCATGGCGGCCAACGATAATGGGCGAGTCCCAGGTGGTTACAAGTCTGGGAACGTTTTTGCAAACGATTGGCTCACGAAAAACCGTTCCGTCCAAAATGTTACGAATAGTACCATTTGGCGACTTCCACATTTGTTTAAGGTTAAACTCTTTCACACGGGCTTCGTCGGGGGTAATGGTAGCACATTTTATACCTACGCCGTATTTTTTGATGGCCTCGGCGGCATCTATCGTTACTTGGTCGTTGGTTTCGTCCCGATATTCCATACCTAGGTCGTAGTATTTTATGTCCACGTCAAGATAAGGAACGATTAATTTATCCTTGATAAACTTCCAGATGATTCTTGTCATTTCGTCGCCATCAAGCTCTACGACAGGGTTTGCTACTTTGATTTTTTCCATTGCTATTTTTGAGGATTTTTAAGATAAAAACTGCCCATAAAACATTATCTGACAGTGAATATCAAGCGTAAATTATTTTCGGCCACAAAGGTAATCAATCTTATCAAAAGCAAAGCATAAGCCACGTTGATTGCGTTAAAATAAAGCTATTTAGTGCTTTGTTAAGATTTGTAGGACAGATTTTTTAATAATAAATAGGCAATTTTGACAATACAAAGGCAGTAATTTTACCGAATTATAAAAATACTGAATGATTTATACCTGCCAAAATACCAATCCTATAACACGCTCTGTTCGTACATTTAGTCCCTCAAACTTTAAACTTTTCACATACTTTGGCACTCATTTTTTTATAACTAACTTTACTCTTCTGTGAGCATATCAAATTTTCAAAAAAATCAAACACCCCTTAACCTCTAATTAAGTTCTATGCAAGACTTAAAGTATTATCAAA
>JAYWHL010000504.1:0-6774 GCA_043777715.1 Cytophagaceae bacterium
TGCTTTTCATCATTCGGACAAGGTAATAGAAGTACAGAAACTCTTGGCTGATATTTTGGCCAACGAAGCCACCCGAATAAAACTGGTGGCCTCTATCTGTGGCGTAGAACACGAATGGTATAGCACCCAAGCCCAGTTGCTGGCCTATAACGCTGATGATTTGGCAAAAACGCTGATTTCGGGAAGTACGCCAGAGGGCGAAATGCTGTTTGCCCCCATTCCTAACCTTATTTTTACGAGAGATATTGGCATAACCATCAACGACCATTTGTTGCTAAACAGACCCGCCAAACAAGCCCGCACCCGAGAAGCCCTTTTGGCACAGTATATATTTTTTAATCACCCGATGTTTGCTCAAATCCAAGATAAACTCATTGAAATTCCAGACAATGATTTGTATTTTTTGATGCCCGAAAACGAAAAAGATTATACCCGCACCACCCTAGAAGGAGGAGATGTAATGATGGTGGCCCCAAACCATTTGCTCATTGGCGTAAGCGAACGCACCACACCCCAAGCCGCCCAAATTGTTACAAAAATACTATTAGAAAAGAAAATTGTTGAGAAAGTAAGTATTATCAAAATCCCCAAAAAACGTGATTATATGCACATAGACACGGTTTTTACGCAAGTAAAACGCAATGTGTGGGTATTGTTGGGGAGCCTAGGCAAGGCTCATGGCCTAGACGGCGACTTTAGGCTTTTGGAAGAACCCAAGGCCAACAACGACCTTAAAATTTTACAGTTTAGGGCTGATAGTAGCCAAGCCAAGGCCATTGATAGCCTTGAAGATTTGCTCAGAGAAATCAGTGTCGAAGACCTTGGTTGTAAGCCCGAAACCGTGCAGTTTGTGTATTCGGGTAATGACCAGTTTCCGTATAGTGTGCGAGAACAATGGACGGATTCTTGTAATCTTTTGGCCTTGCGAGAGGGCGTGGTGATAGGCTACGACCGCAACGACCATACGATTGAGGGCTTCAAAAAAATCGGATTTAAGGTTATAAAAGCAGCCGATTTGTTAGAAGAGTTTGAGAACGAAACCGCTAGTCCCGAAAGCCTCGGCGATACTTTTATTATGCTACCCTCTGCCGAACTTTCAAGGGCCAGAGGTGGCTCGCATTGTATGAGTATGCCCCTTTGGCGAACAGACTAAACCTAGCCTCTTGGCTTGGAAGTTGATGTTTACCCATTCCTTATTACATTTTCGCCTTTATTTTTCTTTCTTAAAAAATGGCCCTAATTACCAAGAAAAAAATACCGTTTAGAATCAATAATCAGCTAAGAAAATACCTTGTAAAATACCAACGAGAATATAAAATTCCGATTCAATATGCTGAATTAAAGCGTTTTAGCTCAAGGATTCCGCTTTATGACAAAGCAGGAAATGATACCCTTTGGGAAACCGTTTTTTATCCACCATCAGACATCGATGAGGTGTATCAGTCGCTCAAGAGTATTTATGCCGACCTAAAGTCTGACGGTAACGTGGAGGTAATGAATCACCTCGTTGTGGATAGGGTTGATACCTGTTCGTATGCCAATACCGCCCCGTTTAGAATCAGAATTTTGAATCGAGTAAATGATAATTTCGACTATTTTTATATCAAACAAGCCGATGCTTCGAGGGTATATGGCCTTGAATTAGAGCATATTCTGTCGCCCAATCGTATTTCTTATCTTACCTACGAGCAAACGCTTATCGAAGAACACATTGCAGGAATCCCAGGCGACCAATTTTACCAGTCGCACTTTGCCGACCCTAACCTCAACCCTATTAGGCTTACCAAAGAATTTGTAAAGTTTAATGAGCGATGTTTTGTGCAACTATTAGGCGATATGCACTCGTCTAATTTTGTGGTTGTAACGATTCCCGATTTTGAAGAAAATTATTACAGAATCCGAGCTATAGATTTTGACCAACAAAGCTATGAAGGCAAGCGGTCGGTGTATTTGCCACAGTTTTTTAAGCAAAATCAACCCTTGATAGACTTGGGAATGAAATACATGACCTCGGAGTCGGTAAAACAATACCAAATAGAAGAGCGGTCGATGATAGCAGGGCGGCTACGGGCCGAAAAACAAAGGATTTACGACCTCATGGAAATAATGGCAAAAGATGAAATATCACTCCCCGACAACATAACCCAATTACGCAAAGAGTTGAGCCGCTGGTACAAAAACGATACCTTTTTGAAATGCAAAACCATGGGCGAAATCGTTTGGACGAGTTTGGAGCTGGTAATGCAACATTGAGTTCTTTCTGTGGTTGATGGCTCAGTAAACACCTTTACAAAAGCTATAGAGTATTAACTTAACCTCTTGATTATCAATATAAAAGCCATTTATATACAATACCCGACCTTATAAAAATATGAAATTAGCCCTTATCAAACATCTCAAAACTTTATCAGACGACCGCATGAAAATCGCCTTTGATGCCATGATGGCCGCCCAAGCCTCCGCCAACGAAGAAGGCAAAAGTTCGGCGGGAGACAAATACGAAACCGCCCGTGCCATGGGTCAAATAGAGCGAGATATGCACGCCCGCCAATACGAAAATATTAAACAAGAACGAGCCATTTTGGACAAACTAAATATTGACCTTGTTTTTGCAAGAGTTGGCCTTGGGGCTTTGGTCAAAACCAGCATCGGTACGTTTTTTATATCGGTTAGCGTTGGGGCGGTACAAATAGAAAACCAAAAAATACTGTGTGTTTCGGCACAGTCGCCGATAGGTGCATTGCTCGTTGGCAAAAACCTAGGCGATGTTTTTAGTTTTCAAGAAAAAAAAGTTACTATTGAACACATCTGTTGAAATAGTAAATCTTGTATTTTTCTGTGGTTGGTGGCTCAATAAACGCCCTACAAAAGCAATATTCAAACCCCAAAATTTAATTTTTAATTCTCTTCAACAAAATGAAACCTTACCTTTTATTGTTGCTACTATTAACAAATATTGCGTTTGCTCAAAGCCCTTTGATTGAACAAGCTAGGAATTATCGCAAGGCCAATGAACACGTTTTACTAAACGAATTTATGGGTTTGCTTTCCATTCCAAATGTGGTGTACGATACCGTCGGGATTCAGAAAACGGCCGCTTATATTGGTAAAATGATGGAAGAAAGAGGCATAAAACCAGTATTTTTAGCGGCCAAAACCAAGGGCGTTCCACCAGCTATTTTTGGGGAAATAAATAACCCAAATGCCCAAAAAACAATCATTTTTTATGCCCATTACGACGGACAACCCGTAAATCCCAATCAATGGGCGGAGGGAATAGAACCCTTCAAATCTGTATTTTTAGATGCTTCGCTCGAAAAAGGCGGTAAAATAATTCCAGCACCCAAAGTTGGCGAATCCATCAATCCAGAATGGCGAATTTATGGACGAAGTGCCTCCGACGACAAAGCGGGCGTGTTTTCTATCCTCACGGCTTATCAGATACTTACAAAATTAAACATTTCGCCCTCGGTTAATATCAAGTTTTTCTTTGAAGGCGAAGAAGAAGCTGGCTCAACGCACTTGTCTGAGATTTTAGAAATTCATAAAGAAAAACTAAAATCAGACCTTTGGGTAATTTGTGATGGCCCCGTGCATCAGTCAAGCAAAAAACAAGTCGTTTTTGGGGTACGAGGCGATGTGGGTATGGAGATAAAAGTGTATGCCTCTAAACGCCCCCTGCATAGCGGCCATTATGGCAACTGGGCACCAAATCCAGCAATGCTTTTGGCAAAATTATTGGCATCGATGAAAGACGATAACGGCCGAGTGCTTATCAAAAATTTTTATGACGATGTAACGCCATTTACCGAAATCGAGAAAAAAGCCATCGCAAAAGTGCCTTCGGTTGATGAGCAAATGAGAGCCGAACTGGGTTTTATTAAGGCCGAAGGGGGTGGAAAATCGTTGGTTGAATTAATAAATTTACCCTCGCTTAATATCAATGGGTTTTTGAGTGCCAATATTGGGAAATTGGCCGCAAATGTGATTCCCATTTCGGCAACTGCCGCCCTAGATTTACGCTTAGTACTTGGAAACGATGCTCAAAGGCAAGTACAAAAAGTAATCAACCATATCCAATCACAGGGCTATTATGTTACTCGAAATGAGAGCATTACCAACGAAGAGCGAGCAAAATATCCCCTCATTGCTAGGGTTCAAGCCAAGGAAGGTTACAACGCTCAACGCACAAAAATGGACTTACCCATTGCCCAAGATGTCATCAAAGCAGTACAATCTAGCACGACCGAAGAAGTGGTTTTGATGCCTACTTTAGGAGGAAGTTTACCTTTGTTTTTGTTTGAAAAATATCTTTCCACACCCACCATCACCGTTCCGATTGCAAACCACGACAACAATCAACACGCCGAAAATGAAAACATCAGAATCCAAAACATCTGGAATGGTATCGAAACATACATCGCCCTAATGAAAATGTAAAAACGGAAGAGGGGTGGGATGTAATCAAAATTTATAGAAAATGACAAAAAACAAAATTCAAGCACTGGCAAAAAGTACAATTTTGGGAATAGTTGTACTATCCATTTCATTTATGTTTTTTATTTACTCTTTTGATTATCAGACCATAGGTTTTTATATTGCAATCGTTCAGGCTATTTGTCTTGAATTGTTTATGAAATGGTTTTTTGAGAAATATCAAAAATCAAAAGAGTGATGAGACAGTAATAGTAAGGCATTCCATGCTTTGAAAGCGTGGAACGCCTATTTTAGTGAGACACCACTTTTCAAAATGCCCCCACAAGGTTCATCTCGCCGTAAATCGTTGGGGTTTCCATACTAAAACTCTTTTGTAGAAAATACTTAGATGATAAATAACTGTAAATCAAATGTTTACCCTAAAGTATCAAGTATGGTCTATGAGCCACAGATTATGAAATTAAAGTGAAGTGGATAAATATAACGACAAAAGCCCTCAAGTTTGAGGGCTTTTGTCGTTATAAACTATATGGGTCAATAACTTCTAACCCCTCAATATTTTTAAAATCAGAAGTATTTCGAGAAACAATAACCAAACCATAAACTAAAGCAGTAGCAGCTATGATTGCATCGCCAAGAGCGATTTTTTTTGTCTGCCGTATGGCAATTGTTTTTTCAATCACAGCTTCGTTGATAGGTAAAACATTGGCTATTTCCATGAAATCATAAAGCGGTTTCAACTGTTCTTTGGTGGCGTTTATCCAGCCCAATACTTCAATCTTGGTAACCGCAGAAACTATCAACGCTATTCCGTAGAGCATTATTTTTGCTTTTTCGGGTAGTTTGTTACCAAAATTATCAATGATTACGTTGGTATCAATCAAATAGCTCTGTTCCATTCTTTACGGGCTTTTTCAGTGTGTGATTTTAAAGATTGGTAATCATTCTCTGAAAGAATACCCGTAAAATTAGCTAACGTTTTTTGGGATTTTAATTTTTCTTCTTGCAGTTCATCTTTTGCATAAAGTAGCACTTCTAATTCTCTACCTATGTAACTGTTGGGTATCGTCAAGTATAGGTTATTATCTTTCGGGGTTACTATGGTCTTTATCATATTCTAAACAATTTAATTCTATTTTCTATAAACAAATATACAGGTCTTTCGGCAATCCTTCAAACATCACAAAAAATAGCGATTTGCTCCCTTTTCTAATCTCCCGCTCTTCGGTAAATTCCCGTAGGGTTCATCTCGCAGTAAACGGTTGTAGTTTTCATAACAAAAACCTTTTACAGAAAATATTTAGATGATAAACAACTGTAAATCAAATATTTAATCTGAAATGTTAAGAGTGGTATATGAGCCTTAGACCATATAATGAGAACCGCCTATTTTTATTTTAGTATAACATTCAAACAACAAGTTCAACAATTCTGTATAAATTGGGTTATTGTTATACTCCACATCATTTTAAGCAAGCCTTTGTGCAACCACTAAAACTACACTCCAGCAAAACCATTGATATTTATTCGGCATTAACCGAAACCGAGCTATCCCTGCCCTTTGTGAGCGAGGGTATCAGTGCAGGTTTTCCCTCGCCTGCTCTCGATTTTGTAGAAATCACAATCGACCTCAACAAACATTTAATCAAACACCCTTCGGCAACTTTTTATGGAAGAGTAAAAGGGCTTTCGCTCAAAAATGCAGGAATTAGTGATGGCGATTTACTGATTATAGACCGAAGTTTGGAGCCTGTAAACGGCAAAATAGCGGTTTGTTATATTAATGGAGAATTTACCGCCAAACGTATTAAGCAAACCGTTAATGAACTTTGGCTCATGCCCGAAAACGACGATTATAAACCCATCAAAATAGAAGAAGAAAACCATCTTATTATTTGGGGAGTTGTTACCCACGTTATAAAATCGGTTTAGACATAAGTGGCTTTTGGCAATTAGCTGTGTGGGCCGACATTCGGTATCGGCTTGTTTTTCAATACATTACCTTCAAAATAATATACGTTTATTGAATACTGGGCATTTTTCGATTTTACCCCACCCTAAATCCCTCCCCAGTTGGGAGGGACTTTTGAAAGCACTCAAAAAACAAAAATTACCAGTACTAAAATAAATTTATTTTGATCAAGTACTTACTAAAATTTACCTCATTGTTGGTTTCGATAAAATAACCGTCGTCTTATGTTTGCTTTAATAGACTGTAACAATTTTTATGCTTCTTGCGAGCGGGTTTTTAGGCCAGACCTCAACGGCAAGCCTATTGTGGTGCTGTCGAACAACGATGGTTGTGTAATTGCCCGTAGTAATGAGGCAAAAACGTTG
>JAYWHL010000505.1:0-6763 GCA_043777715.1 Cytophagaceae bacterium
ACGCTAGGAGCAAGTTTTTTGAAGATGGCTTATCCTGTGCCAAGTGGCGATGAAATTTCGTTTTGGTTTGATCAAAAAGTAGTAAAAGCCGAGAGATTAGAACGCTATTAATGAGCAACTTATCAAATAAAAAAAAGGGTACAAGACGATTTCTCATTTTGTACCCTTCTTTGGTGGTCCCACTAGGGATAGTACAAATACTGATAATCAAGCACTTACGCAAAAATACACCATAAAATGAACCTAAAAAGGTACTTTTTGGAAGCCGTTTTTGTGGGTAAAAATAGCTAAAATCCAAGAGTCACAAAACACATAATTACTGATTATCAAGTAGTTACATAAAAATAAAATACTTATACCTTATTTCTATGTTTTTGTACCTTTTTTTATCAAGCCTAAATCATACCGCCTAAAAACCAAAATTGTTCAAATTAGATAGGTCAAATTAAGTAGTTCAGATTAAAAATAAGCCAAAAAAATGTTTTTCTAAGAGTTTTTTACATTTTTAACCTAGCTACTTGACTACAAATTTTATAATTCACTAAAAATCAAATAGTTAAATTCAAAATTTGTAGTCAGGTTGGCAATTTTTTAACCTGACTACAACCTGACTACAACCTGACTACATTTCTATAAAATCAGTCATTATTGGACATCTTAGGGCATTTTGGGACAAGCCAAGAAAAAATGCCAAAAGGAAAGCAAAATAACACCATGCCACAAAAAGCCCCGTATTGATTTATACGGGGCTTTTTGTTTGTTAGCTAAATTTGGACATGATGGGACATATCAGGGCTTTGTGCGGCATTATGGGACGTTATGGGACACGTTTTTTTATTGGTTGATGTGCTTACCTATGTTTGTGCAGTTAAACCAAGTATATACCCTTAAAATCATATCAAAATGACACAAGAAGAATCAACGGCCATTATGGACTTAAAATCAGAAAACTACTCTGTTCGAGAAATTGCCGAAAAATTGGACATTCCAAAAACCACAGTTCACAACATTATCAAAAGCAATGGAGAACAACCAAAGCAAGAGCAAAAACAAGACCTTTCAGGCCTAGCAAAAGAGGTTTTAGCCCTAAGCGATGAGCGAAAAGAAAAACGCTTTGTAGCTAGAATTAACCGCCATATAAACGAGGTTTTAGATTGTTGTGTGGATTGCACTTGGACTAGCGAAGAGGTGGACGAACTTTTAGAAAAAGCCCAAGACTTAAAAGATAAGATTGAAGACTATGCAGATGAAAATTCATATCATTTGCCCACTCTCAAAATAATTGAAAGCGTGGATTGTCTTATCGAATATTTGGAGGAAAAGGCAGAAGAAGCTGAAGACGAAGATATAGTATTCAATGAAGACAAAAAAACAAGGTTCTTTTTAAATAGCCTTTTGGTGGATAGCTTTACAGACGAAGCACAAGAGGAAGCACAAGAGGACGAAGACGAAGAAGACGAGGACGAAGACGAAGACGAAGACAAATAAAACCGTTTATATCATTGTTTGGCCGTCCCGTACACTAAAAAACCCCCTTGGACACTGTACTAAGGGGGTTTTTAATGTATTCCTATAATTTCATTCTTAACAAGTCTATATATCCTTGTAGGTTAATTTTGTCTTTTTCTATTTCAGAAATTCGGTATTTCAAATTTAAAATAACTTTTTCTTTGTCTTCAATAATTTTTTTAAGTGTTGGTATTTCTGTATTTGCTATTAGTTTAATTCCTAACAATTCCGTGTAATGAACGCCTAGAGCATTAGCTATTATTTTGATAGTTTCCACAGTTAATTTGTCCCCCCTGTTCTCTAACCTATGATAATTTGCTCTATCAATTCCAAGTTTTTTGGCTAAATCGGATTGATTCAAACCTTTTTTCTCTCTGATACTTTTTATTTCTACACTCATGTTACAATATTTTAATTTAGACAACAAAGATAATTATTATTATTATTTTAACTGTTTCAATTATTTGCATCAATATAAGTAATATTTGACAACAATAATAATAATAATTGTCAAATATTACTTATATTTGTATAAATATAAAAACAAATATTAAAATGAATACAACAAAAAACCCTTTAGCTATTGCCATTGATGGTAATGAGCTATCACAAGTTAAATTTATACCCGACAAAGATTTTTATCAAAAATCCAAAATCAAAAGAAAGCGTTTTGGGCTAATTTACAGGGGCGAACAGTCGCCAACCTTAGACGAATTAAGGGCCTTATCTAGTTTTTTTGATAAGGATTTTTTAGAACTATTAAAACCCCAAAAGTCATGATAATTAGCATAGGGCAGTTACTAGAAAATGCAGAATTTAGGGACAACGTTTTGTTACTAATCAGTTTACAAAGACAGGTTTTAGACGTAAAACTAAAACTTCATGAATTAGAAATGACCGAACTCAAAACCCTTGGTAAAATTATTGACTCAACAAAAATCACAAACACAAAAAGCCAAACACCGCTCGAACGGTATTTGGCTTTGAATTAAACCTTATTAGTTATGAGAACCAACAGCACAAAGTTAAACAAAAATCTTGTTCAAAACGTAAAAGAATACATCGAACAAAGCGACGGCAGACACCACCAAACCACATTACAAGCCCCAATACATAGACGTCGATACTATATCTTGGCACGCAAAGCCAAAGACGAAACGGGTATCAATGGGCTTTGCTCATTAACAATGAAGGTATTTATTGACACCTCTGATTGTTGCGTTTTTAGTCTTAATATTCAAATTTTTGGGTGTGATTGGGACAGCAAAAACCAAAAGGTTATTAACCACCCTTTGGCCGACCGCTACAATAGCATTATTGAAATGACCAAAAGGGGACTGGAAGAAAAGTACTTGAATATGGTATTGATGGGCGAAAATGTTACGGCTATGGCTTTGGTTCATACATTCTCGAAAAATGGCAAGCAAGCGGAGAAATTACAAAAAATAAACCCTTATATTGATTATGTTTTTTCTGAATTTTTTAAGGCCAAGAAAGACGAAATAAAGTACTTTAATAAATACTACATAAACAGGTATTTATTAACCTTGGAATATGTTTCTAAATTCCACAAAACCAAGCAATTAAAACGGTCTTTGGGCGATAAAATAGACCTAGGATTTGCAAATACCATAACGGCAAACCTTTTGACTGATAGCATTGATAGTAAGTTTTTAGAGGGTTTTGCTAATCATTTGAGGGCTATCCCCATGGAGGATTCCACGATTTACAAGCATATCAAAAACATAAAACAGGTTATTCATTGGGCTGAATGTGAGGGTATTGTAATGAAGAACAAAACAAAGAATTTTACCTTTAAGCATGATAAAAAGTACGACTTAACGCATTTGACCCAAATTGAAATGGCTCATCTAATAGCGTTCGATTTTGGTAAAATCCCAAACATTAGCCCCAAGGTTTTACAGAGCCTAAACCAAGAAAGAGATAGATTTGTAATTTCGGCCTATACTGGCCAACATCATGGCGACCTAATGAACCCCAAAAATTTTGAAATATATCAATCTGAATCAGATAAAAGGTTATGGTTAAGAGGAAACAGAAACAAGACCAACGGAGAATATAATTTCCCTTTGCACCCCGTGGCTCAAATGGTCATAGAGAAATATAAGGGACTAGAGAACCTCCCAAAAATGAGTAATGTTAAAAGAAATTTATACTTAAAAATAATTGCGGTTTATACGGGAATAAACAAGCATCTAACAACAAAAACGGGGCGTAAAACCTTGGCATCATATTTAATAAACGACCTTTCGGCAAGTATCGAAACCGTGGCTCTTGTGCTTGGCCATAAATCAACGGAACAGGTAAAGCATTACGGGGCAATAAATGAACGCAGGGTAAGTAAAGAAATAGATTACAGGCTAGACCCTAACGCACAGCTGGGAAGCACAAAGATTGTTGAGCCTAAAAACGAGGTTAGCATTATGGAAAATTTCGCCAAAATGATAGCCTTTGAAATGAGTAAAAACATGACTGCATAAAGATTAAAACGGCCTATTTTGATAGGCCGTTTTAATATGTTTCAAGGGTGTTTCAGAGGTGTTTCAAAAGTGTTTCAGAATGTTTCAAAAGTGTTTCAGAATGTTTCAAAGGTGTTTCAGCGTGTTTCAGGGGTGTTTCAGAATGTTTCAGAGATGTTTCAAGGGTGTTTCAAACATAAACAAGCAAATAGCTAAAAAATCAAGCTAAAATAAGCGTTAAAACACGCCAGGAGTATTAAATAAATTAGCCACAAAATCAAACCAATATAACCATGAAAACAAGGCAAGAAGTAGCAGACGAATATGGAATAAGCGTAAAAACATTGATGAGAAAATTAAGATATTACAAAGTAGAACTAAAGGTAAAATCAAGAATATCTCCCAAACAATACGAGGAGATAGTTTTAGTACTGGGGCGCCCATCACAAGCGAAGTACAAACGATAAAATAAAAAAAGCCCAAACGGGAATTTGGGCAATACTCTAAAAAAACAAAAAAATATCATGGACAAAAATAGTGAAAATCAAACCGAAAATCAAGTATTTGGGTCAAAAGTAAAGTCAGAAAATTTGCTAATCAATCAGCTAGAAAATTACTTATCAGCTATTTATGATTTTAGATTTAACGAAGTAGATAAAGCCACCGAATACAGCCCCAAAGGTAAAAATAAGTTTAAGGAAATAGGGCAAAGGGAATTATCAGATATTAAAATAGAACTTCAAAAGGCTGGAGTTTCTAAGGGCTTCAAAGAACCATTGAGCGACCTTTTGCAAAGCTCTGAATTTGCCCCAAACTTTAACCCGTTCAATGATTATTTTGAGAACCTTAGCCCGTGGGATAAAACCACAGAACCCGACTACATTAAAACGCTTTGTAGGTGTATCAAAGTAAAGGGAAATGAAGACGAACAGTTATGGTTTGAACGAATGTTTAAAAAACACCTACTAAGAACGATTGCTTGCTCATTGAGATTGATAGATTTTAACAAACAATGTTTTGTGTTTTTAAGCGAACAAAACATAGGGAAAACGTACTTTTTTCGATTTTTATGCCCTCCTACGCTCAAAGAAAAATATTATAAGGAAAACCCGCCACTCGACCACAAAGACAGCGTTATAGCCCTTAGTCAAAATCTGCT
The DNA here is from genome assembly GCA_043777715.1 of Cytophagaceae bacterium. Lineage (GTDB taxonomy): Bacteria > Bacteroidota > Bacteroidia > Cytophagales > Spirosomataceae > JAYWHL01. The sequence goes on from JAYWHL010000505.1 coordinate 5,149, forward strand.
CATAAACCTTGATGAACTGCACAGCCTAGACAAATCAGACGCAAACAAGGTAAAATCTCTATTTAGCCAGTCAGATACAAAAGTACGTAACCATTACGCCACAAAAGACAGCATTCAAAGCCGTTATGCAAGTTTTGTAGCTAGTACAAACGAAGTTGAATTTTTAAACGATGTTACAGGTAATGTTAGGTGGATAGTCTCAGAGGTTGTAAATATTGAATTTGGGTACAGTAATGCAATAGACATTAATAATGTTTGGAGACAGGCCATGAGCCTAGTAAAAAAAGGCGAATATGGGCAACTGACAAAAGATGAGGTTTGTACGATAGAGGGTAAAAATAAATTTTTTCAAAGAACCACCCCCGAAATAGATTTAGTAAAAAAACACTTGTATCAAACCAATGTAAAAGACCGCTATCACTTCAAAGTAAACGCCACGGATATACTGGAAGCATTCACAGAATTAACAAACGGACGTATAAGAATAAACAGTATTCAGTTAGGTAAAGCCCTGATAAATGAGGGATTTAGTAAAAAATCTTTTAGACAGGGTTCTTCAAAAAATCCTATTAATAGATTTATTGTCGGAACAACAAATCAAGAACTATCTAAAATTTTTGAAAAACAAGTCGACTACAATACCCCTGCAAATGAACTAAAAGAGGCGTTTTGAGGTATTTTGTAGCCAACTTGTAGCCAAGATGATTTACCCCAACCTGACTACATTTTTAAGGTTTAACTAATTGAAAATCAAATAGTTAATATCATTTGTAGTCAAGTAGCCAAGAAAAAATCACAAAAAAAACTTAGAAAGAAAATAAGGAATTTTTAGAGTATAAGAAAAGTACAAAAACTAAATAAAATTAAAAACCCATGGACACCAAAAAAGAACCCTTATATAAATGCAAATTTTATGCAGATGCTCCAGACGGAACTACAAAAAATAAACCCATGAACTACAAAGTTTATGACATAGAACACGCCGTAAATATCTTAGAAAAATTTGTGCGTAACGGTTGGAAAATTAGGGCGGCTTATGTTGAAACTGGAATAGGTACAAACAAAAGAATACCTAACTCATGCTTTATGTAATTTGAACTATTTAATTTGACCTATCTAATTTGAACCATGTACCTTTAGAGGTGTGTTTTCGTACCTAGCAAAAAAGGGTACAAAACACATTCTAAACCATCAAAAAAGCCCCCAAACAACGTTTGAGGGCTTTTTTGATGTTCTTTGGTGGTCCCACTAGGATTCGAACCTAGGACCCCCTGCTTGTAAGGCAGGTGCTCTAAACCAACTGAGCTACGGAACCGATTAGTGCAAGACCGCTTTTGGCCTTATTGCTTCACAAAGGTAAGGCGATAATTGGTTTTTGGCAAGTATTTTATCAAAAAAATATTACTAAATTATAAAAAAGATGCTTTCTGCCTGACTATGAACGAGTTCTGTTTCAAAAAAACATTTGGTCAATCACAAAAAGCATCTTCTTGTATGATTACTTCAAGGTTGCCAAAGCTACCTTCAAACGGTCTATGGCTTCTATGAGGGTTTCGTCGGAGGCGGCGGTCGATAATCTAATACAGTTTGGGGCACCAAAGGCATTGCCCGTAAC
>JAYWHL010000506.1:0-2441 GCA_043777715.1 Cytophagaceae bacterium
AGAACCTAAAAAAGCTAATCTTTTGGCCGAACCTATTGCTTATAATCCTAATATAGAGGAGTTTAAGAAATTTTTGGACAAAGGAAAAGCTAAATTTGGAAAGTAAGGTTAGAGGAAACATAACATTGAGAAAATCTAAATAACGATATTGATGAGCGAATTTCTTGAAAATATAAACTTGCCCGTGGCTTATCTAAAATCCCTTACGCTAGAAAACGTAAGGGGTTTTAAGCAACAAAATATCCTTTCTTTTTCTGACATCAACCAAAAACCTGCCCAATGGACAGTTATCTTAGGAAATAATAATACAGGAAAAACCACCATCTTGAAATGTATTGCTGATTTGTATTTGAAAACGGAAAAAGTCCCTAGTCCAGGTTTCCAACTAACAAATGATAACCTTGAACTTACAGGTGAAGATTTTTATTATATAAACTCTTCGAATAATCAGATTGATTTAGTATCAGCTAAAACAGGGAAATATTTGATTGATTTTCAGATGCTTGGAGAGTTTACTCCTGTTCTTGTTGATAAAAAGACGAGAAGCAATGCAGTAGGTGGTAGTTTTTGGGGCTTATTCAAAGACATCAGAAAAACTATTTCTACAATATGCCACCCCCATTTTCGTCAAGTTTTTTTGCAGGGATATAGTACTTTAAGAAAAACGTCAGAAAGTAGTCTTTCAGAACAAGAGAATGTAGAAACAGTACAAAGTTTTTTCTCTAACAATTTTGAACTTATCAATGTTGAAGAATGGCTTTTACAAATAAATTATGCGTCTAAAAACGGAGATTCTCCAAAATCAGAAAGAGAAAGAGCAAAAAATATAGAAGCCAAAGTCAGGGAAATTATTACGAGCGATATACTGCCCGATATTAAGGGTTATCGGTTTCGTTCAACCCCTAATTTTAAAAATTACATAGAATTTCAAACCGATTATGGTTGGGTACGCCTCAAAGATTTGGGTTATGGCTATCAGGCAACTTTGGCTTGGGTTATGGACTTGGCAAAACGAATGTTTGACCATTATCCAAACTCAAAAAACCCCTTGGCTGAACCTGCGGTGGTTTTGGTCGATGAAATAGACTTGCACTTACACCCCGAATGGCAACGAAAAATAATTAGTTATTTGAGTGCTATTTTTGTAAATACGCAATTTATCGTTACGGCACATAGCCCTTTAATTGTGCAGTCGGCCGAGGCAGTAAACCTAATTATGCTCGAAAAAGACAATGACCATATTAATGTTCGTCAGCAATTTGGCAATTTTAAAGGCTGGGCGGTTGATGAAATTTTGACTGAACTAATGGGTATGAATGACAAAACGATGTCGGATACTTATTTAGACTTGATGAATCAATTTGACGAAGCTTTGGACAACGATAACTACGAACAAGCAGTACTTGCTTATGAAGGTCTTGACAAAATACTGCACCCTACTAGTCCACAACGCAAAATTTTAAGAATACAAATGACCTCGTTAGCCCCCGCCAATTATGATTCAGTTGGATAGAACGCCCAAGCCAATAGCATTAACAGACGAACTTATCCTGACCTTAACGGCTGATTATCAAAAAGATAATAGCAAAAGAGTTTGGGCGAAGGACTTTATTACAAAGGCACTTTTAGAAATGTCTCATTACAAATGTTGCTATTCAGAATGTAAACTAGATGAAAAAAGCAATTATATGGAAGTAGAGCATTTTTATGCCAAAAGTCTGTTTCCAGCAAAGGTTGTAGAATGGGAAAATCTTTTGCCTTCTTCCAAAAAATGTAATGGTACAAAGCTAAATCTTGATGTTGTTCAAACGCCTATTATTAACCCTGTACTAGACAAACCCAAAGAACATCTTTATCTAAAGGCTTTTCGGTTTTATGGCAAAAGTGTTAAGGGCGAAAATACTTTAAAGCACTTAGGGCTAAACGACAGAAAACATTGGGTAACACCAAGGGCAAAAGTAGCTGACGAGATAGAGAAGAAGTTAGTGGACATCGAAGAACAATTAGAGGATTTGGAAAAAGAGAAAACTCAAAATAGGCTTGTAAGAAATCTAAAAGCTTTGATGAAAGAAGGAACAAAAACCGCCGAATTTAGTGCCATAACGGCAACCTTTATGCTGAACGACAGCAAGTATGCTATCATCAAAAAAAACTTTCAAACCCAAAACCTTTGGGGCGAAGAGTTCGTAAGTATTGAAAATGAAATGCGGTTTTGTGAGTTGCCAATCGATTAAGGTAATTAACCGATTTTTGTCTTGCTGGGTAGTTCGTTTACTGCAAAAATTCTGTCTCATCAAGTTTTAAAAATCTGTATATTTGTCAAAAAACAATACAAACAAATTGAATTATGATACTAAGCCCTTTAGCGGCATCGTTGCCAAAACAAAAACGTAAAATTCCTGACTATCTGATTTATGAAGTGATGGACGGCCAGCCTATTT
>JAYWHL010000507.1:0-2436 GCA_043777715.1 Cytophagaceae bacterium
CACCAGAAGGACAAAGTGTGTTACAAACCGAAAACACAATCAAACTGATGAAACATTTTTTTAAGGTGCTGAACAACATGAAAGTGCCTTTGCGAAAAAGTTACTTTGAAGCCATTAGTAAAGTAGACTTTATCATTGCCAACGCTGCAACACTTCCAATTGTGAGTGCTATTGCAGAAAAACAAAATAAAAAAGTTGCTTTGACTTATTTTATACCGCCCGTTGTGCCGACAACGGAATTTCCTTTGGGCGACTTCGACTTTCTGAATTTCGCTTGGTACAATAAACTGACTTACAAAATCGCTCAAAGTTTTTATTGGAAATTCGTAAAACAAGAAACCAACGAGTACCGACAAGAATTAGGTTTGCCTATTCTGACGGAAAACCTGATAACGCACATTGACAATCAAAAGCCATTGGATTTGTATTGCATTAGTCCAACGCTGATTCCACAACCAAAAGATTGGGAAAGCCATCATAAAATTACAGGATTCTTGGCAGTTCCAAATCAAAAAAGAGAAACACATCGTTTTGATAAAATAACGGCTGAACTAAACGATTGGTTACAACAAGGCGAAAAACCAATTTATATGGGTTTTGGAAGTAATGGAGTGGGTAATAAGGAGAAGTTTACGAATATTCTGAATGAAATTTTAGATAAAACCAACGAGCGAATTTTGTTCTGTACGGGTTGGTCGCAGTTTGACGATATTCCAAAACATAAAAACCTATTTGTAACAAAGTACGTGAACCACGAAGCTATTTTACCAAAATGCAAAGTAGGCATTTTTCACGGTGGTGCGGGAACTTTGGCGACAATGTTACGAAACGACTTGCCAGTTATCGTCGTATCGTTTTATACTGACCAACCGACTTGGGGAAAAATCGTTGAACAAAAAAAATTAGGTGTTCATATTCCAGTCAAATCACTAACAGCAGCCAAACTTATTTCTGCAATTCGACTTGCACAGACGGACGAAATCAAAAGTAACGTTTTGGTAGTTGGGGAGGCAATTAGAAACGAAAATGGACTTAACAACGCAGTAACAGAAATTGAAAAATACTTTAGAGAATAAATAAGTAGCCCCACCTACTGGAAGGCCAGCCCCTGGAAGGCCAGCCCCTGGAAGGCCAGCCCCGTCCTCCCCAGTAGGCAAGACCTACAAACTGCACGTTATCAGGCATTTACACAAAAGGATAACAGGGATTATTTTGTCTGGACTTTTCCTTGGTCTGTGTGTCTAATCCTCGGCCTAGTCCCCCGACAGGCCGAAAGATAGTTATAATTAGCACATTGCTTTCGCACGGGTGTTTTGTGAGGGTAGAAATCCACGGAAAAGGCACAACCAAATTAATTTTTCAAAATAAATTGCCAACTTTTTTTAATACCTGAATTAACAGGTGATGATTTCCAAAATTCATTGGGTAAAGAGGATTTGGTAAAACCAGAAGGAAACCCGCTAATTTCAAATAACACTCCACCCGTTGCAGGAGTTTCTTTTACAAATAATACTTCCCCAAAACTATCTGACAGCACAGTATCTTTTGAGATGATAATATCTCTTGATAAAAAACCATTTGGCACGGTTCTGAAACTACTAAAAACGAGTTCTATACCTTTGATTGGTTTCTGGTTTTCATCTGTAAACTGTAGCATAATTTCAGTAGAATAAGCTAATTCGTTTTTTTTGCAGCCTATTAATCCTAATAAACATACACAAATGATGATGAATCGTTTCATGGTGTTAGCGATTAATTATCATTTTATGACTCTGATTTCCTTTTGTATTATTTACTTTCAACAGATACAATCCATTAGGGATACCTTCGGTACTGATTTCAAAATCATGAACTTTGCCAAAGCCTCTAATATTTTGTTTTTTCAGACTGTTTCCCTTTGTATCAATAATCTCAACAAATGCTTCTTCTTGGTCTTCTAACTCAATTTTTAGAAATACTATTTCTTGGCTTGGATTTGGAAAAATGACAGATTGATTAATGTTAGGCTCATCAAAAGCTAAACGGCTTGTATTTCGACAAATACTATAAATAGTTGAGGAATTGGATGATGTTGTCGTGCCACCATTGTAAGATATAGTACAGGTAACGGTATAAGGTATATTATTAGGTAGCATATTAGGGTAAAGCGTTAGTGTACTCTTTTCCTTGGTCTGTGTGTCTAATCCTCGGCCTAGTCCCCCGACAGGCCGAAAGATAGTTATGATTGGCTCATTGCTTTCGCACGGGTATTTTGTGAGGGCACAAACCACGGAAAAAGTCCCCCGAAAGGCCGAAAGATAGCCTGTTATGCAGGCGTAGCCCCCTTTGTTTATAGCTCTGGGACAAGTGTTAGGGGCAAGACGAGGGTCTCCAAAATGGCAAACATAAACCTAAAAACATTGTTACACATGGCCTCCATTTCGGCCATCAGGTATG
>JAYWHL010000508.1:0-6716 GCA_043777715.1 Cytophagaceae bacterium
TGGCAATGAAATAGATGTGGTGTTTTTTGCAAGAGACGAAGGTTTTTCTTACGGCCGATTTGTCTCGCCCGATGCCGTGGCAGCTTTGTTGTTAAAAAAGATTCCCAATGCCCAAAAAACTACTTTTATCAATCAGGTAGAAGGCTGTGCGGCCTGTACCAAAATAACTGATGCCCTATTTACCAATCTTAAAACAGCCAAAGATTTTGATGCCCTAACGTTCAAATTTAGTGATGATTTGATAGAAGGCTTTAACAAAAATACGCTGCCAAGATACGTACCCTTCAAAACTTATAACAATCGATTGGGCATTGTCAAAATCAAAAATTTTGTAACCGACGGGCCAGATAGTTATATCCTAGCCGATGTTAAGGTATTCAGAAAACCATAAAAAGACAAAGCATTAAACCACAAAAGCATGAGACTTTTATATACAAAATACATCGTTGGGCTGATTTTCATAGTATTATCATTTACCAATAAAACCATTGGCCAAGTTACGGTCTTAACCAGTACAGACCAGCTTTGTGCAGGTGTAACAAACGAGTCTGTTTATTTTACGGCTTCAAATTGTACGGGGCAAGTAGTTTGGAAAAACTGGATATACGTCCCCATTGGCGTTGGTCTTTCGAGTGGGGATGTTCCAGGCGACCAAAACATATTGACTTACCGAGTACAATGTGGTAATTCGAGCGTTCAAACGTTTATAATCCATAACGATTATTCAACGAGGTCATCAACGCCAAGTATTAGTGCTTCGTCTAATACCGTCAATGCTGGCGATAATGTCACTTTGAGTTATAGCAATTGTAGTGGCACAATTTCGTGGATGAATAGTAACAACAATATACTTGCTAAGAGTACGTCTAGTATTGTTGTAAACCCAACGGCCACCACCACTTATTATGCCTTGTGTAACGAAAATAACAAATGTGTGAGTTTACCAAGCCCAACCACTATCAAAGTAACCGTTAATAACGAGAGTTTGCCCGCACCAGATGTAAAAGCCATTGACCTAACCACAATTATTCCCTTAAATACCCAAAGTACTATTGGAGCATTTGGTTGTTATTATACTGTAAATTGGTACAACCAAAGCAATACTCTAATAGGTACAGGAATACAAATCAATGTTACACCAACAAGTAATACGCATTCTTATTATGCAAAATGCACGAATGGTACTGTAACGAGTGCTAATAGTAACAACGTTGGACCACCAGTACCAACACCAGAAATAAACCTAAAAGGCAACGGTACTTCTATAGCCAGTGGTAGCACATTGCCAAATACAGGAGATGATACAGATTTTGGGCTAATCGGTTCGGGAACGGTAATCAAAACCTTTACCATCGAAAACACAGACACAGGCACGCTTAACCTTTCGGGTAGTCCGATTGTAACCATTAGTGGTCCAGACGCATCAGCTTTTACAGTAACTGCACAGCCAACCAGTACAGTTGCAGCTATGAGTACTACCACTTTTCAGATTACTTATAGTCCTTCAATAGACGGACAAAACTCAGCAACCGTCAGCATAGCCAACAATGACTCTGACGAAAACCCTTATACGTTTGCTATTCAAGGTACATTCTCACCCCCACCCCCGCCCCCACCCCCACCAACTTTGAGTATTGATACCCACCCACAGTCTGGTGCGGTTTGTACGGGCGGGAGTTATACGTTTTCTGTCTCGGCCAGTAATGCCACAGGCTATCAATGGAGAAAAAATGGGAATAATATTAGTGGTGCAAATTCAAGCACTTATCCCTTAAATAATGTCAGTAGTGCCAATTCAGGTACTTATGATGTTGTTGTTACAGGGGCCACAGGCAGCCAAACAAGTCAGGGTGCTACGCTTACCGTAAATACTGGGCCAACATTATCAATGAGTAAAACTGATGTTTTGTGTAAAGGAATCAACACGGGTACTGCCTCGGTATTGGCCATAGGAGGATCGGGTGGTTATTTTTACTTTTGGTCTAATGGCTCTACAAGTAATGGAATAAATGCTTTGGCAGGTGGTACTTATGCCGTTACTGTAAAAGACAGTAATGATTGCTCTGCCACAAGCAGTATTAGTGTGTCAGCACCTGCCAATCAATTATCAGTAAGCATATTGTCGCAAACAGGTATTACCTGCCCAGGCGATTTGACGGGTAGTATAGGTTTAGATGCCACGGGCGGAACAGGGGCATACACTTATTCAAAAGACGGCCTATCATTTGGTACCAATTATTTGTTTAATGGCTTGACCAACGGCAGTTATACCTTTACGGTAAAAGATGCCAATGCTTGTTCGGCAACAGTAATAGGTAACATTGTTCCTTTCAGCCAATTAACGGCAAGTGTGAGTAATGTTGGTAATTTAAAATGCTTTCAAGATGGTTCGGGTAGTATTACGATTAGTACCCAAAACGTTTCGGGTACTGCTCAATATCAATTGGGTTCGGGGGCTTTTCAGACAAGCAATACCTTCAATTCTTTGACAATGGGTAGCTATGTAGTTACCACGAAAGACAATAATAATTGTCCAGTAATTATAAACAATATTACCGTATCCGAACCCACACAGGTATCGTTAAGCATTGGCACACAGGTAAATATAAGTTGCAAAGGAGATAATACAGGGAGCATTACGCTTATTGCTTCTGGCGGAACTGGCTCTTATACCTATTCAAAAAATGGTGGGGCTTATGTTGCCAGTAATGTTTTTGGTAATTTGATTGCGGGCAATTATACTTTTGCCGTAAAAGATGCCAACAATTGTAGTATTCCAAGTATTAGTGCTTCGATAGCAGAACCTACCGCAGTAATATCATTAAGTGTAAGTTCACAAATAAACGTAGGTTGCAAAGGAGGCAATACAGGGAGTGTAACGCTTAGTGCTTCGGGTGGAACAGGGACATTTACTTATTCAAAAGACGGAATAGCTTATGTTGCAGACAATGTGTTTGGGGGTTTAATCTCAGGAAACTATACATTTTATGCCAAAGATGCCAACGGTTGTACGATTAGCACGCCAGTGCTAATTTCAGAACCAACCCAAGTTCTATTAAGTGTTGCCTCTCAAACAAACGTACTAGGTTGCAAAGGAGACAATACAGGCAGTATAACCCTTAGTGCTTCGGGCGGAACGGGGACTTTTACTTATTCAAAAGATGGTTTAAGCTATGGTACAACTACTATTTTTGGTAGTTTGATAGCAGGCAATTATACCTTTTATGCCAAAGATGCCAATGGCTGTACGGTTAGTACGCCAGTAAGCATATCCGAACCTTCACAATTGGCTTTAAGCGTTGGCTCACAGGTAAACATAAGCTGCAAAGGGGATAATACTGGAAGTGTTACACTTAGTGCATCGGGCGGAACTGGAGCATTTACTTATTCAAAAAATGGAGGTGCTTTTGGTACAAGTAATGTATTTGGGAGCTTAACGGCAGGTAATTATACATTTACTGCCAAAGATGCCAATGGCTGTACTGCCATTTTAAGTAATGTTTCTGTATCCGAACCCACGGCACTATCATTAAGCATTGGTACACAGATAAATATAAGTTGTAAAGGGGGCAATGCAGGTAGTGTTACGCTTAGTGCTTCGGGCGGAACTGGCGCCTATACGTATTCAAAAAACGGTGGAGCTTATGTTACCAATAATATTTTTGGTAATTTGATTGCAGGTACTTATACTTTTGCCGTAAAAGATGCCAACGGTTGTAGCATTCCAAGCATTAGTACTTTGATAGCAGAACCTTCGGCAGCATTATCGTTAAGTGTAGGTTCAAAAACAAATGTAAGTTGCAAGGGCGACAATACGGGTAGCGTAACGCTTAGTGCTTTGGGCGGAACTAGTGCTTATACCTATTCAAAAGATGGTACAACTTTTGGGAACAGTAATGTTTTTGGGAGCTTAATTGCTGGCAATTATACCTTTACTGTCAAAGACGCCAATGGCTGTACGGTGGTTTTAAGTAGTATTTCTATCTCTGAACCTGCCGCTGTATTATCAGCAAGCATAGGCTCACAAATAAATGTAAGTTGCAATGGAGGTAATACAGGAAGTATTACGCTAAGTGCTTTGGGTGGAACTGGGGCCTATACGTATTCTAAAAACGGAGGGGCTTTTGTTGCCAATAATGTTTTTGGTAGTTTAATAGCAGGAAACTATACTTTTACTACTAAAGATGCTAATGCTTGCACGGTCAATACGCCAGTGGTCATATCAGAACCCACGGCTTTGTCATTAAGCATAGGTTCGCAAATAAATATAAGTTGCAAAGGAGATAATGCAGGTAGCATAACGCTTAGTGCTTCGGGTGGAACTGGGGCATACACTTATTCAAAAAATGGCGGGGCTTTTGGTACAAGTAACGTATTTGGTGGCCTAACGGACGGCCTGTACTCACTTACGGTAAAAGATGCCAATGGGTGTACCAAAACAATAAGCAGCACCATTACTTACATAAGCGAAATGAAAACAAGTGTTGGTGCGGTTACTAACCTAAAGTGCTTTCAAGACGCTTCGGGCAGTATCGTAATCAATGCACTAAACACAACGGGTACAGTGCAATACCAACTGGGGGCAGGGGCTTTTCAAACGAGTAATACTTTCTCAGGTTTATCGGCAGGTACTTACCTAGTAAATGTGAAAGACAATGCCTGTGCGGCAACCTTAACAAATATCAACCTAACCGAACCCACGGTATTACAATTAAACATTGTAAATAAAACAAACCTATCATGCTTTGGAGAAGCCAACGCAACCCTACAAGTAAGTGCAACGGGCGGTACAGGGCCAAAACTTTTTTCGTTAGATGGCATCAGTTATTCTGCCAATAATCTTTTTCAAACTCTCTCGGCCAACAACAATATTGTTTATGTAAAAGATGGCAACGCTTGTGTTAAGAGTGTAGGATATAGTATTAGTCAGCCTACTGAAATGACAGTGAGTGTAGGTTCAAAAGTAAATCCTGTTTGCCAAAACGATTTAACAGGCTCTGTAACAATTAGTGTAACAGGCGGCGTAGGCCCATATCGTTACTATAAAAATAGATTAAGCCTTCAAGATAGCCCAACATATTCAGGCTTGGGCAATGGAACTAACTCATTTTTAGTAATTGATGCCAATGGTTGTTCCAAAAGCATAGATGTATCACTAGCCCACACAAGCAAATTGGTGGCAAGCATAAAAACAACAAGCAACCCTTTGTGTAATGGTTCAAACAATGGAATTATACAGGTAACTAAAAGTAATGCTGTTGGTACAGTTCTCTTTTCTATTGATGGAGGTACCACCTTTCAGACAGATAGTGTTTTCAGACAATTAAGTCCAAGAAGTTATAACATACAAGTAAAAGATGCTAATTGTAGCCTAAACCTTCCTCTTACCACCCTAATCAATCCAACAGATATTAGTTTTAGTACACTCATTAAAACTGACGTGAAGTGTTTTGGAGAAAATTCGGGAAGCATCACGCTTTTAGCAACAGGTGGCACGGGAACTTATACTTTTTCAAAAGACAATAGCGTATATCAATCAAGTCCTACTTTTGCTAGTTTATCAGCAAATTCTTATAATTTTTGGGTAAAAGATGCCAACGGTTGTGAAAAGATAACTGCTAATGTGATTGACCAACCAACGGCGATTTTAGATTTTGAATTTATCAAGAAGAATGTTACCTGCAAAGGTAGTGCCGACGGAACACTCACTGTCGCACCGTCAGGTGGAACTGCTCCTTTTAGTTATTATATTTTAGGAACGGCTACCTCGCAAACCTCCCCAATTTTTGAAAACCTTATCGGGGGTAATTATTTTATGGTAGTGAGAGATGCCAACGCTTGCTCAAAAACTAAGTCTATTCAAGTAGTAGAATCGGTAACACTTTTGGCACTTCAAAGCACCTCAACCAATATAAAGTGTAAAGGCAATACAGATGGAACGGCAAGCATAACGGCTATAGGTGGTACTGCTCCTTATACTTATCTTTGGAGCAATAATGCCACAACGCCTAGTATTGCTAATCTTGTGGCGGGTACGTATTCTGTAAAAGTTACTGATGCAAACGGTTGTATCAAAAATAGTAGTATGGAAGTAAAAGATGCTACTGAAATTATACTTCAAAGTTCTTCAACGCTTGTTACAAGCACAGGTGGTACAGACGGAACAGCAAGCGTAACGGCCTCAGGTGGTACTGCCCCTTATTCGTATCTTTGGAGCAACAACGTTACAACACCAAGTATTTCCAACCTTATTGCTGGCACCTATTCTATTAAAGTTACTGATGCCAACGGTTGTGCTAAAACAAGTATTATTTTCGTAAAAGAGCCTAGTAAATTATTGTTAGAAATAATTAGTACAGCCACAAAATGTAAAGGCAATGCCGACGGAACGGCAAGCGTAAAAGTAAATGCTGGTAAAGCTCCTTACACTTACCTTTGGAGTAATAACGCCACAACGGCCAGTATTTCAAATCTTATTGCAGGTATATATTCTGTAAAAGTTACTGATGCTGATTTAGTAACTGAAAGTATTAGCGTTGAAGTTAAAGATGCTACCGAGATTATACTGCAAAGCACCTTTACCAATACAAAATGTAAAGGCAATACCGACGGAACAGCCAGCGTAACGGCCACAGGAGGTACTGCCCCATACACCTATCTTTGGAGCAACAACGCCACTACGGCCAGTATTTCAAATCTTGTGGCTGGCACCTATT
>JAYWHL010000509.1:0-6716 GCA_043777715.1 Cytophagaceae bacterium
GGGTATTTTAAAGAAAGAGATAAAGACAAAAATATTCAGTTCCCGTACAACCAATATACTGGACACTTTTGTTTGGGTGTAATTTACACAAGAACTGACATATCGGACGACCTTGCTGAAACTGAGATTTTTCAGGTTCAAGAATTGCAAGAAGAATATGATACCCCAAATAAAAAAGTTGGAGAACGAGAAGTTACAACCGTTAAGAATTTAAAATCTATCACTTCTGTAATCAAAGATTTTGACTTTTTCGCTTCTGAAAAATGGAAAATCGCAAGCGACAAACAAGGTTCTGGAAATACTGCAAATATCGGTTCTATTGTTGACATTGCCGACTTGAAAAGTGGAAACGGCATTTTTAGTCAATTAGGAGAAGAATGGTTTGACGAATATTGGATAAATCATGGTTCTGCCACGATGTTAAAAGATGGCAAAACATCAAAAATTACAACACTCAAAGACTTTTTAGAATTTAAAGGAAGGACTGACTTATGGGATAAAATCGTTTCAAAAACTTCAAATCCAGCGTGGAAACGCAAGAAAGAGAAATGAGAGTAATCATCCCACCAATAAAAAGTCAGGGTATCAAAACCAAGTTAGTTCCTTGGTTAATGGAACTTGCCCCAAAAGTTGAAGGAAATCGAACCAACGCTCGATGGATTGAACCATTTTTAGGAACTGGTGTAGTTGCCTTCAATTCGGGCTATAAAAATGCAATCCTCAACGACACAAATCCTCATATTATTAATTTTTATAAAGGCATTCAGCAAAAAGAAATTACTGCACCTTTAATGAAACAATATTTGGAGCAAGAAGGCGAATTTTTAAGTAAAGCTGGCAATAATGGCTATGAACATTACTTAAAAGTACGTTCAAGATTTAATAGTGGAGAATTTTCGCCTTATGATTTTATTTTTCTTTCCAGAGCTGGATTTAATGGAATGATGCGTTTTGGCAGCAAAGGGAATTGGAATATTCCATTTTGTAAAAAACCAGACCGTTTTGCACAGGCTTACATTACAAAAATAACAAACCAAGTTGCTAATGTTGCACAAATTATTCAGCCAGAACCGAACTGGATATTTCATAATAAATCATTTGCTGAAATTATCCCTTTGGCTACGGAGAATGACTTAATTTATTGCGACCCACCCTATTATGGGCGAAATGTTGATTATTATAATGGTTGGAAAGAAGCAGACGAAGAACTTTTATTTGACCTGTTGAGTAGAACAAAAGCAAAATTCATTCTTTCAACTTGGCATCATAACGACTGGCGAAAAAATGAAATGGTTGAAAAATATTGGGGCAAATTCAATATCGTTACAAAAGACCATTTTTATCATAATGGCGGCAGTATCGAGAACAGGCGGACAGTTGTGGAAGCCCTTGTTTGCAACTTTGACACAGGAGATTTCGCAGAACATAATCATGGTTTGAAAGAGAAAATAAAGTACGAACAACTGGAACTTGAATGGACGTAACAAAAAAGTACTCTCCTCCGTGGCTGGTCTTCTGACCACTCCACCCAAGCATTAGCAAGATATTTAGTTAATAATCAAATAGTTAATAAGTTCTTTAACAACTCAAAACACTTTTACAACCGCCAACGGCCAAAAGCTAAAAGCCATCTTTGGCGATGGCGGAGTGCCGCCCAGCACAACGTATGATTATATAGGCCAGAGCGTCTATAAAAGCGGGTCCTTGCCCGAAAGTTCTTTGGAATTTATAGCCATGCCCGAAGGCAGATGGATTAAAGCCCCCACTGGAAACATGGTGGCCGAGTACACCCTCTCCGATAACCTAGGCAACCTAAGAGCCACCTGTGCTTGCAGACTCGACACCGCCCTGTGGGTACTCCAAGAAAACCACTATGACCCGTGGGGAACCACCATTGGGGCATTGGGCATATCAGGAAACAACCGTTTTTTATATACAGGTAAAGAAACCCAACAGGAAACGGGCTATATAGATTTTGGTGCTAGACAGTATGACCCAATAACAGGGAGATGGAATGGGCTAGATGTGTTAAGTGAACGCTATTATGCTTGGTCTCCATATCATTACGGTTATAACAATCCTATAAAAAATATAGACCCTGACGGACGAAGTATTTGGACAAAAGTTGCAAAAGCCGCTTTCAGAATAAGCAAAACTATAGCCAAAGAGGGTATTAATGGACTGAAAAAAGGAGCAAATTGGGCAGATACCGTAAGCGACCTTGTAGATAATGGTAAGACTGTTTTAGATGACAAAGCCAGTGCAGGAGATAGAGTTATTGCAGGACTAAGCCTTGCTTCAGAATTCTTACCAGTAAGTATTGGCGATGCAACGGATGTTTATAAAGGCAGCAAAAAATTACTTGGCATTGTTGATGGGGCAGGGGATGCAAGCAAAGCGATTAAGAAAGGTAAAAGAGCATTTTCCAATAAAGATAGGACAGAAGGTTTTGATAAAAGCAAAGATACTGATGGTAAGCCAAGATGCGAGTATTGTGGTACAGAATTAGACCCTAAAAAAGGTAGCCCTAATTCCTACGAAGCCGACCATCGAGACCCTTACGCAAAGGGTGGAGAATCTAACCAAGATAATTTAGCCCCTGCATGTAGGGATTGTAATCGTTCAAAAGGTAAAAAAGACTTAGACACAGAATGGACACCACCAAAAAAGAAAAATTAAAATGATTGGAAAATATTTTCACACACCGTGCTTTTTATGTTCTCATATTTTTGAGAATACAAGACCTATTCTTTATGTTTCAAAATCTGATGGAGATTGGCAGTTTTTGTGCGGTCAAGACGACCACGAAGGAGAAATTCCTCGTGTGGTTGGGGCTAATCATATTTTTGAAAGAGATAAGTCATTATCGGAGCTAGAAAATTTACTCGATGATTATGAAGCTAACCGAGATGATATTTACTCTGAATGGCATATAGAGCCATGTGAAGAGGAATCAGAAGATTAAATTTAAAAAATTCTACTCTTGTGGCTGGCCTCGGCCTCCTTCCCAGTTACCTTTGCGTAAGCAATTTATTTAATTGATAATCAAATAGTTATTCGTTCTTTGACATCTTAAAAACATTTTTACAAAAGCCAATGGATAAAGGCCAGCTTTGGCAACCGTTACCAGTTCTTGAACCGAGAAACCCAAGCCGAAACTGGCTGGACAGACCTCGTACACCGACAATACGACAGCCCCTTTCCTCGGCCTGTCCCCCGACCTACGGTATCTACACAGAATTGGTTAAAAGTCCTTCTCCTTTGGAGAAGGGTTGGGATGAGGCGAAAAAGGCAGATTTTAGTCAAAAAATGGCTCTTTTCGCCTCTCCCCCTGCCCCCTCTCCAAAAGAGAGGGGAACTTAAAAGGTCTTCAAGTAATTGATTTTAAGCACTTTAAAAATCTGTGTATATACTATAGGTCCCCCGACAGGCCGAAATACGTGAAGAGCAAAAAATATAGATAAATCATTGACAAAGAAGTAGTTATAGTTGGCGTATTGCTTTCGCAAAGGTGTTTTGTGGGGACACAAACCACGGAAAGGAATAGTTTCATACGTTGGGGGAAATACTGCAGCAAGTACATTGAATCCCCCCGCTCCAACTACTAGTTCCGCTCTTCCTGTTACTCCAACTGGAAATAATAAGATTGATTCTCACAATAAGAAACCAAATTAAAATGTTAAGAACCTACTTATACAAGAACGTCTTTGTTCATGCCTGTCATCAGTTATTAGGATTAGTTATTGCAATAGCCTTTATCTACGTACATTATACTGGCTTAATTGGACTTAAACCACAATATGATATAAGTCATTCGGTAAATGACGCTATTTCATTTTTAGCAATTTTTTTAGTAATGCTATTAGTAGGTTTTCAATTTCTCAAAGGCTATTTACTTTATTTTCCATCAATATATCTTAGTTTTGGCACTAATGGGCTTTCTTTTAAAAAATTTAAGAACGAATTTCGATTCATTAAATGGGACGATATTAAAATAATAGCTTTGAAGGTTGAAAATGAATGGATGCTCAATTTATTCATCGAAAAATATGATGGGGAGGTTATTAGATTAGTTTTATCAGAATTATGGTTGTTATCGTTTACAAGAAAATTGTGTGTAAATCATAATTTTCTAAAATTTCTAGCAATTGCTAATAAATACCCAATTCTAATGACAAAACTAGACAAAAAACAAATTGAGGAATTCTATAGATATTGTGATATTTAACACAACCCTCTTTTCCTCGGCCTGTGTGTCCGCACCAGTCCACCCAAGCATTAGCAATCTATTTAACTGAAAATCAAATACTTAATTAGTTCATTGACATAAATTATCTGCCGTAACCGACGGCCTAACCCTAGGCCTAGGCTCTTTGTTAAAGGTGGGCAAGGTGGCCAAAATAGTAGATAAAATAGCCGACCGTGCCAAATCCCTGCTAGACAAGGTTGATGACATTGGCGAAAAAGTGGCCGCCAAACTTAGCAAAGGTTGTGGGTGTTTTACCGAAAATACCCCCGTGCTAGTAGCCAAAGGCCACAAAGCTATCAAAAACGTAAAAGTTGGCGACAAAGT
Source organism: Cytophagaceae bacterium (assembly GCA_043777715.1). Taxonomy (GTDB): domain Bacteria; phylum Bacteroidota; class Bacteroidia; order Cytophagales; family Spirosomataceae; genus JAYWHL01. The sequence continues at coordinate 4,574 of JAYWHL010000509.1, forward strand.
TTGGGCCTATAACCCCAAAACCAAAAAATATGCCCTCAAAACCGTTACCCGTGTGTTTAGTGTGGCAACCGACTCCCTCTTTAGGATTTATGTGGCTGGCCAAAGCATAGAAACCACACCCGAACACCCATTTTTAGTAAAAAACCGTTGGGTAAATGCAAGAGACCTCAAAACAGGCAACAACCTAAGCCTCTATAAAGGCAAATATGCCAAAATAGACAGCATAACACTAAACCAGCAACGCACCCTAACCTATAACTTTACCGTTGCCAACTACCATACCTATACCGTTTCTAAAGCAGGCGTGGTGGTGCATAATTCTAAAGGGTGTGATTTGGCAAATGTTAGTTCAAGAGGTAAAGCCGTAAGAACGGCGTGGAAAGAAGAAAAAGCATTAGTTGAAAGTGGTGCAGATGGAACACGCCAATAGACAAAAATGGAATTAAAGGAATTAAAAGAATCAGGAAAAGTGAGTGATTATAAAGGGCATCATATAAATAACGTAAAACACCATCCTGAACAAGCAGGGAATCCAGATAATATCGAATTTTTAACTCATAAGGAACATTATACCAAACATAACAATGGAAGGTATAAAGAAAAAACAACTGGAGAATTAAAGAATAGAAAAATTGAATAAATTATGAAAGACTCACTAAATAAATTAATCCTAAAATATGATTATTTAGGTGTTGAATATTCCGAAAATGGAACTCAGTTAATCGGCAAAGCCCCCTTTTTAGGTATTAATGCATGGTTAAATAAATTATACCCTAAACTAACAGATGAGGATATTATTCAATTAAAGTCCGAGTTAAAATCAGATATTCCTGTTGATTACGAAGATTTTTTAAGAAACTTTAGTAACGGTTTAAATATTCTTTCATCAACGTTTTGTTTATATGGATTAAGAAAACAGATTGGTAGAGGAATAGAAGCAAGCAGACAACCTTATTCATTAATAACGCCAAATATCTTCGAAAAGCCTAAAAATTCAAAAGAGAATTACTTTTTTATCGGAGGATATAATTGGGATGGTTCTCATTTGTATATTGACAAAGAAACCAAATGTGTTCACTTTTGCAAAAGATGGGATGCTACTTCACTTTTTATGTGGTGTTCATTCGAAGATATGTTATATTCTGAAATAAGTAGAATTTATTTGCTTTTTGATGAAAATGGTAAGGAATTTAATGAAGAAATAAGCACTCTACCTTAATTTCCATTGCCCTGTGTCCAATCCTCGACCTCGACAAGCCGAAATACGAAAGGAGTAGAAAATACAAATAAGTCATTGATATACAAATAGTTGTATTTTACGTATTGCTTTCGCAAGGGTGTTTTGTGAAGGTATAAACCACGGAAGAACCATACCTATACCGTTTCTAAAGCAGGCGTTGTGGTGCATAATTCTAAAGGGTGTGATTTGGCAAATGGAAATAATTTTAACCGAGTAAAGCCCCGTAAGGAAACACTTGAAAAGGTCAGAGAAAACCAACCAAAGAATGCAGGTGGTGAAATGCTAGACCCTAATACAGGTGCAGTAATTAATGAGAAAAGAATGGATTTAGGGCATAAGCCTGGAGAAGAATGGAAGACTAGAAAAAAGATGCATGAAGAAAAAGGAAGTACTCGAAAAGAAGTTATTGAGGCAGAAAATGACCCAAATTTATATCAATACGAAAATCGCTCTTCAAATAGAAGTCATAAATATGAAAAGAAAGGAAACTAAAAACCAAATACCTGACGAAATCGTAACGTCACTCTATCAAAAAAATATTGATAAAATAATTAATTGGTTAAATACTGAAAACATTGATTTTATTGATAAACAAGGTAGAAGTTTACTGTTTTTAGCTGTTATTGAAAATAATTACCAGTTATTTGAAATACTACTAAACAAGGGGGCAAATATTAATTTAAAAGATAAAATTGAATGGTCTATTTTACATTATATTGCTCAAAATCACCAAATTGAAATGGCAAAGCTTATATTATGTTTTAATCCAGATTTAGAAATAAAGGATAATTTTGGTAATACTCCGCTTTGGAGAGCTACCTTTTCATCGCAAGGAAGGGGAGAAATAATAAAATTATATTTACAAAACGGGGCAGATTCGCATAACCCAAACAATAATAATAT
>JAYWHL010000510.1:0-6715 GCA_043777715.1 Cytophagaceae bacterium
GCCATAAAAAAGCAATTGCAAAGCCTACCCCAAAATGTATTAGTTTATGATACCCTGCCTCAATTATATTTATTAGAGCGCACCCAACTTTTTATTACCCATGGTGGGCTAAACTCAACTTTAGAAAGCATATTAAAAGGGGTACCTATGTTGGTTTGCCCTATTATTGGCAAATATGATACCAAAGGAAATGCCGCCCGAGTGGTATATCATGGCTTGGGAATGATAGAAAATTTTGAAAAGACAAGTGTTGAGACAAGCAAAACAAAAATTTCAAAATTGATAAACGACGAATCTTATAAAAATAATATTAGTACTGTACAAAATAAATTAAAAAAAGTGCAAAAATGGTATTTTTTGACCGTTTAATAATTTTTCTAAAAAAAGTCGTTAAAAATTTGGTTTTTTCGTTTTTTTTTTTTTCAATTTTAGCATGTCATAGCAATTCCGCTAGGCAAAACCCAAAATTTTGTTATCATGAAAAAGCTAGAAATGAATGAAATGGAGAATTTGCAAGGGGGAGACCTTGGTTCTTGGGAGTGTATTTTTGCAATGGCAGAATATGGACATGCTGCAATGGAATTTAGTCATAATGCAAGTGCTTGGAATGCGTTTTCATTTTTTAAAGCGGCTTATAACATGAATCATGTTTGCTAATTAAAACAAAGTGTTGCATAAAATGATTTTTTTGTGCAGCACTTTAATAAAATACTTTAAATTTCCCCGCCAAATGAACAAGCAAACGAATATCCTGATTTTATACATTCTTTCTTCTTTTTTTTTCGTGATAATCATAACCCTATGCTTTGATTACTTTGGAGGAACATTGTTTACCGATTATATGAAAGAGTTATCCCTCATAGAAAAAGGACTTAAAGAGGTTGAAATCAAAAAAATTTTAGACTATAGTGATAAAAATAGCTGGTTGCAATATGTATTAAGAATCATAAGTCTCATTTTTGGCATATTATTTATGATTTTATGTATCAAAGTAGGCATATTGCTAAGTAACGTTACAATACCATTTGCCAAGATATTATTGATAGTTATACAAGCACAGTTAATTTGGATATTACCACAAATGTTGCAATTAGGGTGGTTTACTTTTATTAACCCAAGTTACACATTAAACGATTTACAAACATTTGCAACACTATCAATCAGAGATTTTTTGCCGTATGAAGGTAGTTTTAATGAATATTTTGGTAGTCTGTTTTCTTTATTTAGTATTTACAGGCTACTATACATAGCTGCAGTAAGTTATGGTATAAGTGTAGATACAGGAGTAGAGGAACAAAAAGGCTTTTTATATTTCCTTAAAATGACAATACTCTGTTATGGTATTCCAATATTTATATTAAATCTTCTTTTATCTTTTTTGTTTTTGATTAAATCCTAAGTTTTACAAACATGAGAGCAAAGCACATTTTAGTTTTATTATTCAGCGTTTCTACGCTCCAAATGCTATTTGCCCAAGGTAGTTATGAGGGGCTATACAGAGGTGGCAATGACAACGATTCTTTTTTGTCTATTAAACAAAAGAAAAATAAAGTAGAAGCACAATTGTTTGAAAAACAAAAAACACCGCTTACCATTCGGGGCAAAATCATCAAAGATAGCCTTGCTGGTAATATTTGGATAGACTCAAAAACCAGTTTAAAGCTAGTAGCTTGGCAAAAAGATACCACACAATTGTATTTGGCTGTAAATATCCCAAACGAGAAAGAGCCTTTTACCACATCTTTCCAAAAAATAAATAAAGACCCCAAAGCCAACCACGATTTACTGTTTGGAAAAACAGACAAATACCCTGACGAACTAATAGGTACTTGGCTTGGCTATGATTTAGAAAAAGGAGAAAACCATATTTATGTTATCAACAGAGACGGTAGTTTTCTGATGAAGGGAACTGCCCAAATAGAAGAAGCAAATACAATACTTAGCCCTAGTTGGTATGTGTCTAATGGAAACCAGTTTAATATTGTTATTTCTAAAAATATAATGAGCACGATATCTAGAACAATGGCCGAACATCCAGTACCTTTTTCATTTTCTGGCATGCCCGTATGTTTTTACAAAATTGAAGGCAAAATTCTAACCCTTACCTATCAAGATGCAAAAGTTTCAGTCGAAACCTATGTCAAACAAGAGTAAAATAAATAAAGATAAATGCAACACAAAGCAAAAATCGCTTGGACTATTGGAGTGTTTTTGATTGGCTTGTTGGGCTTTATTGGAGTCAAATCTATGCAGGTTTTAAATCAAAAAAAGGTTTTTGCACAGCACAAAAATCAACTGCCTGATTTGAGTGTTTGTTTCACAAAAGACAGTCTTACTTATAGGCAACAACCTTATAATAAAACGATCATCATCTTTTTTGGCTCAAGCTGTGACCATTGCCAACGCCAAGCTAATGCCATTTATAAACAGCAAAAGGCTTTTATCAATACCCAAATTTATATGGTTTCTACCGAAACCCTAGCAAACATCACTCGGTTTGGCAAGCACTATCAGCTAGATAAATTGCCCAATGTTATCTTACTACAATTGCCAAAAGAGCAATTATTTCAAATTTTTGGCTCAGTTTCAGTGCCTCATATTTTTGTATATGACGCCCAACAACGACTTTCTCGTGAGTTTAAAGGCGAAACCCCTACCGATAGTCTGATAAATGCAATAAATCTATAACCGTCAAAATTAGCTTATTATGCCAACAATAGATACATTTCCTCTTGTCAAACAAAGAGACCAAACAGACTGTGGCGTTGCTTGTTTGCTTTCGGTAATTAAATATCATAATGGAGATATGTCTTTAGAACGGCTAAGAGAACTAAGCGGTACTACAATTCAAGGCACGTCTATTTTAGGTTTGTATCAAGCAGCTCAAACAGAAGGCTTAAAGGCAGATGCATTTAAGGTAACTAACCTTGATGAGTTTAGCCAAGAGGCTACATTTCCGTGTATATTGCACGTATTAATAGACGATAAACTTGAACATTTTGTGGTTTGTGTAAAACCAAATACAGAAACAGAAGATAATAAATGGTTAATTGCGAATCCTGCAAAAGGTATAGAATCTTGGACGACTGATGAACTAGAAGAAAAATGGAAATCACGGAGTGTACTTCTACTACAACCAAATCAAAATTTTGTAAAAGTAAAACAAGCTGAACATAAAAAATGGCTTTGGCTATGGTCATTAATCAAATTTGATGTTGCCTTATTGACAATAGCCGTTGTTTTGGGGATTTGTATTTCGATATTGGGACTTTCTTCGGCCTTGTTTTCTCAAAAATTAGTTGATGACATTCTACCAAAACATCAAACTCAAAAACTAATGCTCGGTTTGTCTATTTTGCTTATTTTGTTGTTAAGCAAGGCAGGACTGGGTTATTTACGTAACTTTTTTTTGATTCGTCAAAGCAAAGAATTTAATAATCGTATTGCAGGTAGTTTTTATGATTCGTTATTTTCGTTACCTAAATCATTTTTTGATACTCGCAAAACCGGCGACCTTATAGCAAGAATGAACGATACCCGTCGCATTCAGCAAACGATTAGCTATTTGGCTGGGACTGTTTTTATTGATTTTTTAGTCGTAATTGTTTCAAGCATTGTTGTTTTTCAATATTCAAGTTGGGTTGGTGGAGTTTCAATTTTATCTATTCCGCTATTTGGCATTTTAGCTTGGAGATACAGTAATGGCATTTTACGAGGCCAACAAAACGTAATGGGGTCTTATGCGAGAACAGAAAGCCATTATGTTGATACCATTACTGGAATTTCGGCATTAAAGGCAACAAACCGAACAGGCTATTTTGTCGATATTACCAAATCAATAAATAGCTTTTTTCAACAAAATATCTATAATTTGAGCCTACTTGGCAATAGATATAATTTACTTGGGGAGTTGATTGCGGTATTTTTGCTTGGGATTATTCTAGCCCTAGCCTCGTGGCAAGTATTAAACAAACAGTTTTTGATAGGCCAAATGTTAGCGACAGTATCAATTGCAAGCGGATTAATCAGCTCGGTTGCACGATTGGCCAACACTAATATCCAATTACAAGAAGCCCGAGTAGCCTTTGAACGGATGTATGAATTCAGTTCTCTTCAATCTGAATTTGACAGTTCAAACAAAACGCTTCAAGAGTCTCCAAGGGTAATTAATAATTTGATAATCAAAAACTTATCTTTTAGATTTGCTGGTAGAAGCCTTTTGCTAAAAGATGTTTCTTTGACTATTGAGAGAGGGAAAATTACAGTTTTAATGGGAGAAGTTGGCTCTGGAAAAAGTTTAGTGTTACAAATTTTACAGCAATTTCAGGCCATTGAAAGCGGTCAAATTTTGATTAACAATGCAGTTAGTTTATCAGACATTTCGCCTATTTTTTGGCGAGATACTATTGGCATAGTTCCCCAAGAGATAAAAATATTCAATAGTTCAATTCTTGAAAATATCATTTTGGCTAATATTTCGGAAGAAGGAGAAAGTGCTGTAAATTTTTGTGAGGCAATCGGGCTTGGTCAGTTTTTTAGACAATTACCGCAAAGCTATTTTACTATTGTTGGCGAAGAAGGCATTAATCTTTCGGGTGGCCAAAAACAATTGATAGCCTTAGCCCGTGCCTTATATAGAAAGCCCAAAGTGTTGCTACTAGACGAAGCAACATCAGCAATGGATAGCCAAACCGAACACTTTGTGCTTACTCTTTTAGAAAAGCTAAAGTCAGATATGGGTATTCTGATGGTTACTCATCGACAATCAATCGCTAATAATGCTGATAAAATTTATCATTTATCGAATGGGATCATCCAAAACAGTAAAGTATCAATTTAGAAACATCTTAAAAACTACCCTATGCGAGTTGGCCTAATTTCAATATTGCTTTTTGTATCATTTTCTGTTATTGGGCAAACTTATTTTATAAAACTTTCTCCATACAATTCGCCTCCAATCAGCACAGTATTCAGTAGAATTGAGCAAAACGATTTGGCAAATATTGGATATAAAATCAATAATCGAAAATATTTGCAATCAGGAACGGTCAAAAAAATTCACTCAAATTTTATCGTTTTTAAAAACGCTGGCCTATTTGGTAAACGTCATACAATTCCGATTGACAGCATCACACATTTACAAGAAACTTTGATGAAATCAGGAGGGTTTTCTGGTCTTACATTGCTTTCTGTGGTGGGTAGTAGTATCTATTTGGGAACAAGTTTGAGTAATTCTCAAAATAATAATTCTGTAGGTGCTTCGGCAGCATTGTTTGGTTTCAGTGTAGCCAATATGTTGTATTTGACTTCGATGCAAAAAGGGATTGTAAAACGAACTTTAGAAAAATACAATAAAATTGGTCGTGATTGGAAATTAGCAGTAGTGCAAGAGTAAATCAGGTTCAACTCAACAAAAAAAGCGTAGCAATGTTGCTACGCTTTTTTTTATATTTCAATAATTAAATATCTGATAATCAATACCTTATTACTAATTATTGCCCAATACCAATACGCTTGAAAGTAGAAATCGTCAAGCCCTTAGAGGTTTTTTCTAGTAATTGAGCAATATTAATTGAATTATCTTTTACAAACAATTGCGAAAGCAAAGTATTGTCTTTATAAAATTTCTCTAGTTTACCCATCGCAATCCTTTCAAGCATTGCTTCTGGCTTGCCTTCTGCACGGGCTTGTTCTTTGCCTACTTCAATTTCACGCTCAACAACGCTGGCATCTACGCCATCTTTGTCAAGTGCTACGGGTTTCATAGCTGCAATTTGCATGGCCACATCTTTTCCAACTTCTAAAACATCAGTGCCATTAAGATTATTCATGGCCACCAATACGCCCAATTTACCCGTAGAGTGAACATAAGAAACCACTTGTTCGGCGGTGATATTTTCGTAACCAGAAATAACTACTTTCTCGCCAATTTTACCAATTACCTCAACAATACTTTCTTGTACGGTTTGTCCGTTGGCCATTATCGCTGCCAAAAGCGTATCTTTGTCAGTAGCGTTAGTAGCTACGGCAATGTCCAAAATGCCTTGTGCCAAAGCACGGAAACTTTCTACTTTAGAAACGGGTTCGGTCTCACAAGCCAAAGCCACTAACTTACCGTTAGTAGAATCGCTAGAAAGAGCAATCAAAACCAAACCTTCTGAAACCTCATTATCGGCACGCTTGGCTGCCACTTTTTGGCCTGCTTTTCTGAGTATATCTACTGCTTTTTCAAAATCGCCTTCCGATTCTGTCAATGCTTTTTTACAATCCATCATACCCGCCCCAGTCATTTGGCGAAGTTTATTTACGTCTGCTGCTGTAATAGCCATGATTATTATTTATTTTTTGTTGATACTAATTTACTGGTTACGAATTATGAAAACCTTACCTCTTTTGAGCGAATCTTCTCGAATTCTCAAAATTCTATCTTCTCAAATTCTTAACAAAACAGCCCACAGTAAACTATGGGCTGTTTTGCATAAATCCTATATTCTTTGCTTGAATTATGCTTCGGCCACGGCCTCTTCGCTTTTTGCAGATGTTTCTTCTTCAACAACTACTGCAACGGGTGCAGGAGCATTGGCATCGGCGGCACGTTTGGCTTCCTCTTCTTCTTGAAGATTAGACTGATCTTTATCTTGCTTGCGTTCCATCAATCCCTCTTCGATGGCTTTTCCCATTGCTAAAGTTATCAAAGCGATGGACTTGTAAGCAT
>JAYWHL010000511.1:0-6714 GCA_043777715.1 Cytophagaceae bacterium
TTGGGGTCGTTTGACCAAAAAAACCGCCAAGAGCCTTTTAATGGCACAAACATTTCGATATAATCGTGGGTATGCCAATGTGGGCCGTTACCAGGAGGAGCCCAAGCCATTCCTATCTGAAAATTATGGGGCGTAGAGATAGCCCGTTGATTTTCGTAGGCAGGGTTTTCGGCTGCGGTATCGCCAACGATGGCGTAATTCATGCGGTAGTGGTTGGGTAACACACTATCAATAAACATCAACGGGATTCCGTTTTGTTTGTATTTGTCGAAATAGGCAACACCTGCTGCCATTGATTCTTGCGTTTGTTTAGGGTATTCTATCATAAAACAAGATTAATAAAATAGAAACTCACGCATTAAATAAGCGTGAGTTTCATAAAATTACAACAAAAAACTATTTTTTCTGATACCAATGCGAGGCCGTAATATTATCGCCTCCAATACTCGAAGAGGCCGCTTTGTAATTATCCCCATTGATTGATTGCTCTAAGGTTGGATAAAATACCCTTGTCGGAATCAAACCTTTGGTAATCGTAGTGGCTAATGGGCCTGGAACAAGGGCTGGCAAACCTGTTCTTTTTTGCTCTCCCCATGCCTCAATTGTATTAACCATGTAGTAAGAAATCCACTTTTGGTCCATCAGTTGAGCCATCGTTCCGTCATAAGCAACACTTGGCTGTGTCATGTAATTGGCTGGCATTGTAATTTTCCAGTAATCAAAATTGCCTACAATACCTTTATCATAGTAATCTTTTGTAGTACCTGTTGTAATCCAGTTTTTCATACGAGCCTCTGCCAATATAAATTGTACTTCTGAATGAGTAATAAAAGCATAATCAAGTAAGCCTCTATTTGCTGTAAATCTTTGTGTTAAAGTAGAGGTGTTCCTATCTGAATTTCCGTTAGTTGATTGTGCCGCTTCACGGGTTGTTCCGCTTGATACTCCTTCGTGTTTTGGATAAGCAACAGCATCAACAGGTTTAACCATAAAATAATCAAGGCGAGGATCGTTGGTTGATTGAAGTAAATTCACAAATCGCTTAGAAGGACTAACCCCAGTAAGCGAAGTTGCTATCAAAGTAGATACCGACGAGGCATCAGGAATTACACCCGAAAAGTCATACACTGCGGCGTCGGCATTGCTTGTAATGATTGGATAAACACTTGGGCTATCAATCATTTTTTTGATTTCGGCTGCGGCATTAATTTCTGTTCTGTTGGACAATCGCAACAAATAACGCAAACGCAAAGAGTTGGCCATTTTTTTCCATTTACTCACATCGCCCTTGAACAGTACATCGCCACCTAAAGTAAATGATGTTGAACTTGTGAGTAAGGTATTGGCATCGTCGAGATCTTTGAGGATAGCTGTATAAATAGCTTGCTGATTATTGTAGGTTGGCGAGATATTACCAGCACCTTTACCAGCCTCAACAAAAGGGGCATCTATCCAAAGTTCTGTTATTGTGGCCATATAATAGGCTTTCATAATCATTCCTGCGGCGGTATAGGCAGGCAAATTTTGGGTTTGTGCCGCAGCTATCATATCGTTCGCATTCCGAACGGCAGCATAATTGGCTTTCCAAACCTCGCCAAAATAAACTTGGCCTGTTGCAAAATCATAAGCATCTAATTGATTGTCGTTACGACGAACCACATATTGCATTACTTGGTCGGTAAGCCAAGATTGTAATAAAAAATGTGGGTTAATGGGTTCAAAAATAACACTCGGAAGTAACGACCCCAAGTTGGTTTGTGTTGGTGCATTGTAGTTTTTATTGATTTCTTCAAAATCATTCGTACAACCAAAGGTCAGTACAAACATCAACAGAAACGAGGATATTAATTTATAGTTTTTCATAATTATATGTGGTGTTTAGAATCCAACTGAAAGATTAAAGCCATAAGTGCGTGTACTTGGCAACTGCCCAGCTTCAAAACCTGGCACTAATGCCCCACTATTGAAGGCAAACGATTCTGGGTTGAAGTGTCTAAGTGCATAAGTTGATTTTACAAATAGATTTCTTCCAAACAAAGAAAGATTGGCACTTGCAACGGGTAGTTTTCCAAAATAATTTTTGAGATTGATTCCCAACGATATTTCACGCAACTTCAAGAAAGAAGCATCATAGGTATTTGCCTCTACGTTTTCGGCTGCATAGTAAGAGCGATAGTAGTCTTGGCCTGTCGTTGTGATGGTATTAGGGGTAAATGTTCCATCAGTATTTTGCAATACGCCAACTGGAGTGAGGGGTGCTTCTCGGCCAACCAAAGTCTCGGTTATTACGCCCGAACGATACAACAATGCACCAGTTTGCGTAACCAACGATCCTCCATTACGATAATCCAAGAAAACACGAAGATTGATATTTTTGTAACTAAAATTGTTAATCAACCCCATTGTCCAGTCTGGATTATAGTTTCCTAATTTGATAATTCCTGGGCCAACCCTTGGGCGAACGATAGTAGTACCATTAACAGTTACTTTGTCATAAATAATATCTCCTTGTGGCGAACGTGCAAAGCCACGACCCCAAATATCACCCATCAAACCACCCACACGTGCTTCGACAGTTCCGCCCGATGGCCCTTGTCCAATAATGTATGAACTTACCCCTGGGGCTAGTTCTTCGACCGAACCACGGTTTCTTGCCCAAACTAGAGTCATATCCCAGTTAAAATCTTTGGTTTCTATTGGTCTAAGTTTGAACAACAATTCGATACCTTTATTTCTTACTTTACCAGCATTAATCAAGCTATTAATTGCTCCAGAGGCTTGGCTTACAGGAGCTTGTAATATTTGGTCGGTTGTTAAATTGTTGTAATAATTTGCTTCAACCCCAATTCTATCAGACAAAAATCTAAATTCTGCCCCAATTTCAAAGGCGGCCGTACGCTCAGGGCGTAAACCTGCGTTGGTCAAAAGTGGCGTATTGACTACTGAACTTGGTAATGTACCAAAAGCAAAAACTCTTTCAGTTAATAATGGGTCTGTGTCGTTACCAGTTGCGGCCCAGCTTGTTCTAAACTGTGCAAATGATACTGCTTTCGGCATTTTTATCATTTCTGATAAAATGGCACTTAAACCCACTGATGGATAAAAGAACGAGTTATTGTCTAGCGGTAACGTAGAAGACCAGTCGTTACGGCCTGTTACATCTAAATAAATTTGATTTTGGTAATCAAATCGTGCCGACCCATAAATACTATTGATGCGTTTGGTAGCATCGGTTTGGCGAAGTACTGGCCTGTCGGCGGCATTACCTAAGTTATATACTCCCCTGATACCCAGAGCATTGGTTTGTGCTACACCATTAAAAGTAGCCTGATTCATTTGGTTAGCACCTGCATCAATCTTAAAACCAATTTTGTCATTAATTTTGTTGTTATAACTCAACAAAAAATCAGCATTCGTTTCCTGAAAACGTACATTTTGCTCTCTATACATACCTAAAGCAAAACCGTTTTGGCCTGATGGTCGGCGAGAACGGCGACGGTCGTCGTAACCATCTGTACCAATACGAGCAAAGAACGATAGGTGTTCGTTGATGTTATAGGTAGCCTTGATGTTTCCAAAAACTCTGTTTCTAGCAAATCCATTTAAGTTTTCGTTCACAATCAAATACGGGTTGTTTGCCCACGACAAAAAATAATTTTGTTGAACACCCACTTTTCCCGGTGCCCAATAATCAGTATAGTCGTTGTAGTCGTAATTGCCCATTCCCCAAATCATACTATTGATAATTCCCTGACCACCAGCACCCAACACGGGTAAATTTTTAGAACCACTTTTAGAGTAATTGGCCGTTACATCTACGCTTAGTTTTTCGGTAAGGGTAGCACCCATTCTCAAACCGATGTTTGTTTTGTTGTAATCGGTGTTTGGCACAAAACCAGTATTGTTTAAGTAACCAACCGAAACACGAGCGTACATTTTTTCGCTTGAACTCGATATTGCGATATTATTATTAGTACTTACGCCCTGATTGAAAAAACCAGTTCTATCTAACTTAAAAGTATAAGCACTTGGTGCTGGGTTTGGCAACAAATACGTAACTTGGGCTACTGATTGGCCAGTAGTAGGGGCACCATAATTGCCTCCCCAGTCTGTTCTAAAAACATTATCAAAACCTCCTCCATATTGTTTTTGAACGTCCCAAAAGCGGCTAACTTCTTCTATTGATGCTCCCGTTGTGAAGGTTACCCCGACGCCATCTTTCTCTTTTCCCGATTTTGTACGAATAACCAACGCTCCGTTTGCGGCACGTGTACCATACAATGCGGCAGCTTTTGGCCCCTTCAATACCGATACATCTAAAATATCATCAGGGTTGATGTCGGTCATACCATTGCCGTAATCAATCGGAATCTCGCCTTGGCCTGTTGCGTCCAAATTGTTTGAAATCACAACACCATCTAACACAATTAGGGGTTGGTTTTTATTAATATTAAGTGATGACTCGCCACGTAATGTAATTCTGGACGACGATACGCCCGAACTACTGTTTGTTCCGATGTTTAGCCCAGGCACTTGACCCGACAATTGTTGGGCAAGGTCTCCGTTACGAGACATATTCAAATCTTTGGCAGCCAAGCGTTGGGTAGCATACGACAATTGTGATTTTTTTCCTTCAATACCCAATGCCGTTACCACAACCTCGCCAAGTTGTTTGGCGTCAGACTCTAGTGCAACATCAATCTTAGTACTGTTTGACACAACAACCGTTTTTTTGAGATACCCTACAAAACTAAAAGTTAGGCTTCCTGCATCGCTCGGTACTTTTAGCGAATACGTTCCGTCCATTTGGGTTGTTATACCTTTGTTTGTGCCTGTTAATAAAACAGTTACGCCGCCGAGGGCTTCCTTAGTTTTTGCATCAACTACACTGCCTGTTATGGTTCGCTGTGCCATGGCAAGCTGTCCAAAAAACATCGTAGCTAATAAAAGTAGTTTTAGTTTCATTTATTTGAAAAATAAAAAGTGGATAAAGTGGAATTAGATAAAAAATTATAATCGGAACAGTACATCATTAAAAATTGTTTTACCAATTTTAGCAAACCATTAAATAATTGTTTATAAATATTATGCCAAGTTAATAAAACAATTTATTAACTCGACCAAATACTTGAACTTTTTGTAGATTATTATAGATTTAACTTATTATTTGCCTAAAAAAACACTGATTTACCAACCAATCTATTCAATATTTGGTTAAATCATAGTTTTTGAAAACCATGGCAGCAGCAGCTTTTGAACTAAAATATCGCCCCAAATCGGACACCTCTACTTTACAATTAGCTAGGGAATCTATCAGGCTTGTTTTTTTTAAGCCCATTTTTAGAGCATCAATAAAAAAATCCCTTACCATTACTATTTCGCCACCAATGATTAACAAATCAGGATTGAGCAAATTAACAATATTGCCAAGGGCTTGTCCTAGTTTGTCGGCTTGGTTTAATATCAGTTTTAGTGCCAAAGCATCGCCCAGCAAAACGGCCTTCAATACATCATGGTAGCGATAGGCTTCGTAGTTTTCTAATTGAAAATGATTTGAAATCTCTCCACCCATTAGTGCCTCTTTCAAATCTATTTGTAAAGCCCCGCCCGAAACTTCGGTTTCTAAACACCCTCTTTTGCCACAAGCACAAAGCCGCCCCAGTTTACCAAATTGTAAATGTCCAAATTCTCCAGCTTGCCCAGTACCACCAACTATCATTTTGCCATTCAATATCACCGTCATACCTATACTCCTACTCACTTTTATTATCAGAACGTTTTCAATCCCTTGGGCTTTTCCCAAAACCTGTTCGGCAATTCCAATCGCTCGGGTGTCGGTATCTATCACAACGGGGATTTGAAAGCTGTTTTCAAGGTATTTTTTGAGTGAAACCCCCATAAAATTAAAATGGCGGGTTTCGCCCGTATGTACGTTTACCGTACCTGCAAGCCCAACGCCCAAGCCTATAATTTGGTCGTTTTTGAGTTGATTATGTGTAATGGCGTTTTTGATATACGAAACCACATAAGCTAAGCCTTCGGGCGTGTTTTCTAAAACAAATTGGTTGTTACTGGTTTCATACAATACCTCCGAGTCTATCCTGACGATACTTACGTGTATAAATTTTAATAAAATCTCTACCCCGATGGCATAAAAGCGGTTTTTATTTAAGGCATAAAACTCTGGCCGACGGCCATTCTCGGTTTCTTTTTTACCTTCTTCGATAATATACTTTTTTTCTACCAACGTCCTAACCAATTTTGTGCAGGTTGGAATGCTAATTTTAACGTATTCGGCAATATCTGGAATTGTAAAAGCAGTATCCGATTTGGATAAACACCGTACGATATTCCTAAATTGTTTCTTTTGGCGTTTTTCAGTAAAATCATCGGCTTCTTTGAGTGGCGAATTAAGTATGTTTACCATTTTTCTGAATTTTTAGCAATTGAGAGTAAATAAAACGATGAACCACAAAGGAACAAAGAATACACAGGTTTGGCGTTTTGTTTAGCGATATAATTTGTGGCATTTAAAATAATGCGTTTTATCTTTCACAACACCCTTTACAGAGGGTTTGGCCGCAGAACAATCAAATTTGAACGAAGGAATCAAAAAATTAAACAAAAAAGAGGCCGCCCAAACGGACGGCCTCAAAAAATCAATTAGTATTTATTCCACCACAAACCGCTTGGTTTTTGTTCCAGAGTCGTCTT
>JAYWHL010000512.1:0-2424 GCA_043777715.1 Cytophagaceae bacterium
GACCGAGTAATTAATTTTTGTGAGATAAAACACTACGACGCTTCCTTCAAAATTACCAAAGAGTTTTATGAGCGTGCTTCACAAAAATTAGATTATTTCAGAACGCTCGCCCCTCAAAAACAAATCGTTTACACACTCATAACCAACAAAATAATTACCCAAAATGAATATAGTACGGCATTGGTCGGGCAGATGGTTATTTTAGAAGAATTGTTTTGATTATCAATACTTTATCGTGCAAATCTAAAAACAACCATGCCCCAACAATTCCTATCAAAAGCCGACCCTGTACTTGCCAAAATAATTGAGACCATTCCCGAACCAATTATCGAAAGTACGGGTGATGTCTTCTATGATACGCTGAGTTGTATTATTGAGCAACAAATTCACTATCGCAGCACCAAAAACATTTTTAAAAAAGCCCTCGAACGTGCTGGTATTGAATACGTTACGCCCAATAATTTTCATTTACTAGAAACACATTCTTTAGCCGCTATCAAATTAGCAATGGGTAAATACCAAACATTATTGGCATTTTTGGAGTACTGGAATAATAATACGTTAAATTTTAGCCAACTAACTGACAATGAAGTAATTACCCAACTATCCTCCATCAAAGGCATTGGCAAATGGACGATTGACATGGTTTTGCTTTATACTTTACAACGCCCAAACGTATTTCCTTTCGACGATTTTCATCTAAAAAATAGCATGGTAAAACTCTATGGTTTAGACCCAAATGTGAAACTGAAAGCTCAAATGCTTGAAGTGGCTTCGCATTGGGGCGAGTGTAAATCACTGGCAACGCTGTATATTTTAGGCTATAAAAAATATTTATAATCAGCTATAAGTACGTATTTTTAGGTAGTTATAGCCGATTATGAAGTTATAATTGGCTATATCTACCTGTTTTTAGGTTTTATAGCTTAATTATAGCATTCCAAGTTGCTATTATTGTGTATTTTATCACAATTTATGGCGTTCAAAAAAATACTCATTTTTTGAGTTTAGTTCAAAATTCTTTGACGTTGGAAGATTTATTTCACTGATTCTAACAATCACACATTTTTTTTGGGGATTTGAAAGTAAGCAGGGGCTTTACCTATGAAACGAGATATTCTACCATCTAAAGTTAAAATTATCAACTTGAAAGGTTTTATTGATAGAATAATACCCAGCATTTATTAATTGAATCTAAGACTTCAAAAAGTCATCATCTGAATAATCCAAGAGCGTTTTAGGTTAAAAACCAAATTAGCGTAATTAATGAGGATGTAAAAAGTAGAGATAGGCACTCCTACGGTAGCAAGAATAATTGAAGGAGAGGACGGGGTAAGCGACCTCATAAAGCGGCTTTGTCTTGGATACTAGGATATGAAAAACGTTACAAAAAAACGGTCGAGAGAGCATCTCAACCGTTTTTTAATGACTAAATATCTTCTTATTCCACTACAATCAAGTGATTTTTTTTGCCTTTACCCACCAACAAAAACTTATCGTTTAGTAATTCAAAGTTTGATGTAGTGGCGGGGTCGGCATATTTTACCTTATTGATACTCAGGGCATTGGCCTGAATGGCTTTGCGGGCTTCGGTTTTTGAGGGATAAATTTCTAGGTTAGTGGTCGTAGAAATCAAATCGGTTAGGGACGGGCAATCGGCCAAATTTTGTTTAGAAATAATGGTTTGTGGCACGCCTTCAAAGACGGCTATAAATGTGGCTTCGTCTAAGCTCTTTAAGGTTTCTAAAGTGCCTTTTCCGAATAATATTTCAGAGGCTTTTATAGCCATTTCGTAATCGTTTTCTGAATGTACCCTGCACGTAACCTCTTTGGCCAAGGCTTTTTGCATGATACGTAGGTGTGGATTCTGGGCGTGGTCGGCTTCTATTTGTTCAATTTCTTGCTGATTAAAAAGCGTAAAAACTCGCAATAGTCTTGGGCAGTCGGCATCGTTGGTATTAATCCAAAACTGATAAAACTGATAAGGGCTGGTCATGGCGGGGTCTAGCCACACATTGCCCGATTCTGATTTGCCAAACTTAGTGCCATCGGCTTTGGTTACGAGGGGCGTTGTAAGGGCAAAAGCACGGCCTTTATCGTCCGACTCGTCTTCGTTTTCTTTGCGTCGGATAATTTCCGTACCTGTGGTTATGTTGCCCCACTGGTCGGAACCGCCCATTTGTAGCCTTACATTTTTGTTTTTGTATAACCAATAAAAATCGTAGCCTTGTAACAACTGGTACGAAAATTCAGTAAACGAAATGCCCGTTTCAAGGCGTGTTTTTACTGAATCTTTAGACATCATGTAATTGACTGTCAAGAATTTACCTGCTTCACGCAAGAAACCCAAAAACGAAAAATCTTTGAACCAGTCATAATTATTAACCAGTTCGGCCGAGGTGTCGCCACAGTCAAAATCCAAGA
>JAYWHL010000513.1:0-6691 GCA_043777715.1 Cytophagaceae bacterium
AATACTGGCAAGCCCCATTTGTCCTTTTGAGTTGTGCTTAGGATAAAACGGTTGCTTGGGTCAGGTAAAATTTCGCCAAAACCACCAAACCCTATGCCCCAACCCCCAGGTTGAGTAAGGTCTTGTTTGAAAGTTGCTCCAAAACCGTCCATTCCAACGCCTCTGTTCCAACCTCCACGACTCGCACCGCCTTGGTATCCAAATCCACGTATATAATCTCGTTTGTCTTTACCCCAGTTTCTAAATCTTGGGATATACAAACCGTTCGGACGGTTACCAAACATATAATCATCTTCAAAACCTTCGATACTTGCCCCTGCACCAATACCCAAATGATGATCCATGATGTTACGGCCTAGTTGGTCGCTTTGGTTTCCCATTCCGTTTTCAAAACGAGCAGATTTAGAGTTCATCAAAATAGAAGTAGAACCAAAAGCTCCTGCATTTAAGAATATAATTTTGGCAAAATATTCTTTCGATTCCATTGTGTTTTGGTCGATAACCCGCACACCTTTGGCTTTGCCAGCTTTTTCGTCATAGATAATTTCGGCAACGATGGCGTTGTGCAACAAAGTAAGGTTATTGGTTTTAAAAGCCGCTGGCAAGGTAGCCGAAAGCGAACTAAAATAACCGCCATAAGGGCAACCACGCATACATTTGTTACGAAACTGACAAGCAGCACGTCCCAAAGCTGTGTGTTGTGCTTGCGGACTGGTGAGATGTGCCACACGGCCAACCGTAATCGGACGATTCAGTTTACTTTTTACACTATTTTTAAAGTGTTTTTCGGGGGCGGTCATGGCCATTGCTGGCAAAAAATGACTGTCTGGCAACACGTCCAAACCTTCGGCAGAGCCACTGATTCCTGCAAATTTTTCTACATACGTGTACCAAGGAGCAAGGTCGTCGTAACGAATGGCCCAGTCCACGCCCACGCCGTCTTTGGCATTGGCCAAAAAATCTTCTTTGTTCCAACGATATGACTGACGCCCCCAAAGCAATGATTTTCCGCCCGTATGATAAGCCCTAATCCAACCCATTCCACCTTTTTTTTCTATGTAAGGATTGGCTTTGTCGTTTTCAAAAAGGTAACGATGTTCTTCGTTGGCGGTATAGCCCGTACGCATTCCAGCCCAATATTCTTCCATGGCCATATTGTCGGGACGGCCACGGTGCATAAAATCCCAAGGGTCTTTGGTGGCGGTTTCATAGCCTTCTACATGTTTTATTTCTCGGCCACGCTCTAGGCAAAGAACTTTAAGCCCTTTTTCTGATAATTCTTTGGCAGCCCAGCCGCCTGATATCCCCGAGCCAACCACGATGGCATCGAAAGTTTGTTGTTTTTCTGATTCTATATTAAGGAACATGATGATTTTTTTTGTGAATTGATAATGGGAGAAGTGATTAATTATGAATGATGAGGTATGAATGATAAGAGTTATGAAAATCAACTTCTCGCTTCTCATATTCTCAACTTCTCATAATTAATAAGCATAAGCCTTTTCGCCTTTTTTGTATTTGGTGGCCTCGAACTTGCCAGGAATTGGCTGATAATTAAAATTTTGCTCAACTCCTTCTTTCGAGGTGTAATAACCCAAAAGGGTCAGTTCTTTCATTAATCTCCAAAAGGGTAAGCCTTTTGCTTTTTTACCTACGTCTTCTTTGTCCACATTGTCGCCAACTTTCATATTCTTTACTTCATAAGCCTTCATCAATTCCTTGGTTTCGGCTTCTAACTTTGTCAAACGGGCAATCTGTTGTTCTTTGGTTTGGGTCAAGAAATTATCTTTTTCTAAGGTTTGGACACCCTCCAAAAAACTTTCATGTTCGGGACTTCTGTAACAATCTTTGAGCATCATTACAATAAAAGCGGGTACGCCAGCATCTTTTGCTCCAGCAGTCGTTGTTTTTGGAATGATATGTTCGGCAACTTCGGCAACAATTTTACTTTGAGTTTCGCTCAAAACAAAGGCAGCAGCAGAAGCAGCAGAACTTAAAGAAGAAGACTCGCTTTTCTTCTCGGAGCAGGCAATGAGCGTTGGGATAGACATCGTGCCACCCATCAGCCAAGCTACTTTGGTTAGTGCATTTCTACGGTTCATCAGGTTAATTATTTAAATTTTAAGTTAAGTAAATAGCAAAAACGAATATACACGGAAAAACATTAATCAGGGCTAATTTGAGACGATTACTTGTATTTTTCAGTCAAAATATTGGATTTGTAGGCTATGAGCGGTTAAACTCCGCTTTTAGGAGTTTGGGAAGATACCTTCAAAAACGATTGTCCAAAAATCAAGACAAGTAAAAAAACCAAAAGATGATTGCCAAAAATAAAAGGTTTGCCTGTGAGTGCATAAGTACCTGCCGAAAATTTGAAATAGGTGGATACCCACATTAACAAACAAGCCACTAAAAGTAAACCTAAAACTAATTTTGCCCTAGTAGTTTCCATATTATTTTGGACATATTTGGCTACTAAATATGAAAGCCCAAGTGTTGCCCCAACCGTAAGCAATGCTTTTGGAAAAGTAGCGATAAAGCCATAATCATAAATCAAAACACCCAGTCGGCCAATAATGTTTGGGTGCGACAATAGCCAAGCATCGGTAATGGCCAATACCATCAAGAGAATGTTAGAAAAAGATAGTTTTTGCATAGAGGTTGGAGGTTTTTGTTATTTGAAAGATTAAAGTTATCCTTTAAAAACCAAAAAAGCGGCAACTTCTTGGGTTACCGCTTTTTCTTTGTCTAAAAATATTACCTTGGCCCTCTCGAACGCTCACCACCGCCTGACGACGAACCGCTACTGCTTCCAGACGAACTAGGGCTAGGAGAAGAACTAGGACTAGGCGACGAACTATTGCTCCAGTTGCTACTTGGGCGAGAAACACCGCTATCATAGTTAGAAGAACTACTTTCACGTCGTGGACGGCTATAACTATCGCTACTACCACTATTAGACTGTCTTGAAGGTTGTGCATACCCGCCGTTGTTGAAAGATGCCCCAGACCCGCTACCATCACTCGACCATGTGTTACGGCTTGGACGAGCATAATAATCTTGATTGGCATTGCCACTGCTGGTTACGGGTGTATTGGCATTTCTTCCTGAATAATAATTACCATTATTAGAAACTGTATTGGCCGAAGGGTCATGAGCCTGACGCTCGTTACGGCCACGACTATCCGCCCTGGTGTTATTAAAATCGCCATTGTAAGCACCCTGCGAAACGCTACTACGAGTACGAGGATTATTCACGACCAAGTTACCATTGTTGTTGGTATAACCTCCACCGTTGCCATTTCCGTTATTGGCTACATTGTTGTTGTAATAATTGTTGTTGATGATGGTATTGCCCCAACGGTTACCACCCCAGCCATTGTCCCAAGGGCTATAAAAAGAGTTCCAGCCACCAAAGCCATTACCCCAACTATTCCCCCAACCACCAAAGCTGTTTCCCCAGCCATTACCCCAACCGTTATTGAATCCTCCACCCCAAAAAGGGTCATAAGCATACGAATTCCATGAGTTCCAACCATTCCAACGGTTATAAGAGTTCCAACCACTGCCAATCGTTACTCCAAATCTGATACCAGAATTGAAACCGAAATTATTCCAACCATTCCCAAAACCTCCTCCCCACGAGTTCCAGCTATTGTTGAGGGCATTATTCTGACCTGCATAAAAACCATCAGTAAAGCCATTGTTGTAGCCAATACCTGTATTGTTACGATTTACAGACGATGAGTTAAGGTTATTGTTTGAATAATATTCGTCTGGCTGAACATTATCTTGGGGGGTATTATAACGTTTTTTGGTGCTTGTAGCATATTCAGGATTCAGGCCAATAGTGTTACTTGTTTGGTCTTCAACGATGGCCACACTTTTGCGTAGCGAGGGTGCATCAGCCGAGGCGTACAAATCGTCGTGGATTGCATTAGAACGATTTTGAACAGAAGCCTGTTGCGAACTACAACTCCACATACCCACCAAGGCCACAGCCGATAGATATTTAATTGAATTTGTGAGTTTCATTTTATTTTAGATTTTAATTGTTGATTTTATATACTGTTGGCATCTACGTCATATATTTTGTAGATATGCAATACAAACTTAGTACAAAAACCTATCTTTGCAACCGTTTTTAACATTTTTAACATTCTTTAATAGTTCATAAACGAAGCGATATGTTAAAATCATAGTAATCAGTAGGTTAATACTAGATTGTTCTGTAAATAATAACAAATAAAATCAATTAGAAAAAAATAAAATGAGTAAAGGCATTGTAAGTAGAAGCGAGAATTATTCGGAATGGTACAACGAATTAGTAAAAAAAGCCGATTTGGCCGAAAACTCAGCCGTGAGGGGCTGTATGGTCATTAAACCTTATGGTTTTTCGATTTGGGAAAAAATGCAAAGGGCTCTGGACGATATGTTTAAAGAAACAGGCCATACCAACGCCTACTTTCCGTTGTTTGTACCTAAAAGCCTTTTTGAGGCCGAGGAAAAAAATGCCGAAGGTTTTGCCAAAGAATGTGCCGTGGTTACGCACTATCGCCTAAAAACCGACCCCAACAACAAAGGAAAACTGATTGTGGACCCTGATGCAAAACTAGAAGAGGAACTAGTAGTACGCCCCACCAGCGAGGCCATTATTTGGAGTACCTACAAAAACTGGATTCAGTCGTACAGAGATTTGCCTCTTTTGATAAATCAATGGGCTAATGTGGTGCGTTGGGAAATGCGTACGAGGTTGTTTTTGAGAACAGCAGAATTTTTGTGGCAAGAAGGCCATACCGCCCACTCAACCGAAGAAGAAGCCCGTGCCGAAACCGCCCAGATGCTAGAGGTATATGCCACATTTGCCGAAACTTTTATGGCAATGCCTGTGCTAAGAGGCCATAAAACCGAAAATGAACGGTTTGCAGGGGCCGATGATACGCTTTGTATTGAGGCCATGATGCAAGACGGCAAGGCTCTGCAAGCTGGAACATCACATTTTTTAGGACAAAATTTTGCAAAGGCTTTTGATGTAAAGTTTCAGTCAAAAGAAGGAAAACTCGACTATGTTTGGGGGACGTCTTGGGGCGTGAGTACCCGATTGATGGGGGCATTGATTATGTCGCATTCCGACGACCAAGGCCTGGTATTACCACCAAAACTGGCTCCGATTCAAGTGGTTATCGTGCCGATTTTTAGAAAAGAAGAAGATTTAATTCCTATCCAAGAGGCTTTGAATCCAATTATTGCCCAATTAAAAAAGAAAGGTATTTCTGTAAAATTTGATAGTTCAGACAAACAATCGCCTGGTTTTAAATTTGCAGAATACGAACTCAAAGGCGTACCCGTTCGCTTGGCCATTGGGGCGAGAGATTTGGCCAATGGCACCATAGAAATGGCCAGAAGAGACACTCGTGAAAAATCGGTTGTGCCATTAGAAGGCCTTGCCGATAACATAGAAAACCTCTTAGAAGATATTCAGACAAGTATTTACAAAAAGGCTTACGATTTTAGAGAAGCTAATACTTTTAGACTCAATACTTGGGCTGAATTTAAAGAACAAATAGAAAAAGGTGGGTTTATTTTAGCCCACTGGGACGGCACGCCCGAAACCGAAGACAAAATAAAAGACGAAACCAAGGCTACCATTAGATGTATTCAGATTGATACGCCACAAGAAGATGGCCTTTGTATATACTCGGGAAAACCCTCGAAACAACGAGTGGTTTTTGCAAAGGCATATTGAGTTTGAGAAGTTGAGAAGCGAGGAGATAGAAGCGAGAAGTTGAAAATTTTTAGGTATTGAATCTAAAAATATATTAAAATTCTATGTTCTCAATTCTCATCTTCTACTTAATAACAAAAATTAACCAACATATTTTATAAAAAAATGGCAGTAGCAAAAGCAGGAGACAAAGTAAGTGTCCGTTACAAAGGAACACTCACAGACGGAACAATTTTTGATAGTTCTGAAGGCAGAGAAGCCCTCAATTTTACCTTGGGCGAAGGCATGGTAATAGCTGGTTTCGACAGTGGCGTAAGCGGCATGACCATCGGCGAGAAAAAAACGATTCATATTCCAGTAGATGAGGCTTATGGCCCGCTTCAACCAGAAAACATGATTACGCTTCCATTAACCGAAGTACCGCAAGATATTCCGTTTGAGGTGGGAATGCAATTGAATATGCACGAAGACGGAACTGGTCAAGTGATGCCAGTGATGGTTTCGGCCCTGACCGACACCCACGTAACCCTAGACGCTAACCACCCTCTAGCTGGAGAAGATTTGATTTTTGAAATAGAATTAATGGCAATCAGCTAATGATTTTTTAGTTAAATTATGCAAAGGCTTGGTTAAATCTAAATTTAGCCAAGCCTTTTTTAACATTAGTTTGAGTCATAATCTATAAAGATTTCTATTTTTACAATTCATTGTTTTTTGTAAAAATATTCTAAGAAATGAAATCAAACAAACTCTCTCTTTTTGATACCTCAATGTTGGTTATCAGTTTGGTAATTGGCATGGGCATTTTCAGAAATCCCGTTGAAGTTGCCCAACGTGCCAAAACCGTTGAAATATTTTTTATTGCTTGGATTTTAGGTGGACTCATTAGCCTCTGTGGTGCTTTGACCTACGCCGAAATCGGCTCTCGTTATGCCGTAAAAGGCGGTTTTTACAAAATATTCTCCT
>JAYWHL010000514.1:0-2419 GCA_043777715.1 Cytophagaceae bacterium
TTTTCAGTTGCTTCATAACTCATCACGGCATTTACCAAATCATAAGCATCACGGCCATCTTTCCAATAATTGAGTGAACCCAAAGCAAATATTTTTTCAGGGCCAATCGCACCTGTAATTACATGAAGACCCGTAAGTAAATGCACGAAAAGGTCACCAGCTACGCCTGTGCCATAATCTGAGTAATTTCTCCATCTAAAAAACCGATTGGAATCGAACGGAACTTTAGAGGCATCTCCAATATATTTGTCCCAATCAACTGTTTTTGGAGACGAGTCGGTAGGCACAGAATATTGCCAAGCACCATTGGCAGAATTTCTATCGTTAGATGATTCCACAAAAAGCAAATCGCCAATCATGCCCTGTTCATAAACTTCCTTAGCTTTCGCTATACCGACCGACGATGCCCTTTGAGAACCTACCTGAAAAACCTTGCCTGTTTTCTTTTGGGTATCAATCACAGCCTGACCTTCCTCGATATGATGTACCATTGGTTTTTCGCAATATACGTGCTTGCCTGCGTTCATGGCATCTATCGAAATTCTGTCATGCCAATGGTCGGAGGTACAAATCAAAACGGCATCAATATCTTTTTTTGCTAACAATTCTCTATAATCGTTGGTCGTAAAAACATCTTTCCCCCACTTTTCTTTGGCTCGGATTCTACGACCTTCATACAAATCACAAACTGCAACTAGCTCAACACCAGGCACTTTCAAGGCTGTGTCGGTATCATAATGACCAATAATTCCACTGCCAATCAGCCCGATTCTAATTTTGTCATTACTAGCAATCGGTTTTAGAGGTTTTAACAAAATACTCGAATTTCCGTTAGCTTGAGCTTGTAAAGTCGCAAAACTGGCCATGCCAAGACCCATTTTTGAGATAAAATTTCTTCTTGAATTCATAGTGTATTAATTTGAGGGTTGAGTAATTAAAGCATTAATAACGATTAGGGCATCGTCAATTTCTTGAACTGGCAATTGACAAACTTTATCGTAACAAACATAGAAATTATTTTGAGAACCTGAAAAGGTTTTTCCTTTAAAATTGGGAAGACTGTTTTCTTTTTCAGCACTAAAAAAGTAAACATTTTCGTAGAATACATCGGATTTAAGAGATTGAACAGTGAGGAGGGCTTTTTGCCCAGTGATGATAATTTCAAGCCTTGGTTTTGACATCTTCGATGATAAATTTGCCCAATAGGCACAATATTCAGGATTTTGAATAATGATTGGTCTCATTTTTTCCAGCATTCCTTCTGCCAAAAGTACGAAATCTTCTTTTCCCAAAATCACGCCCAATTGATACAAAGCATCAGCAGTTAAAGCATTTGACGAAGGAATTACATTATCAAAAATCTCTTTTTTATTAGCAATTAATTGAACGTCTGTTTTATCACAAAAATAAAAAAGCCCTTCTTCTGCATCGTAATAGTTTTCAATGATGGTCAAGGCCAAGGTTTCTGCCACTGATAAATGATTGGTGTCAAAATCGGATTGATATAATTTAACTAAAGCCAAAATTAAGGTAGCATAATCTTCCAAAAAAGCATTGATTTTAGGCTGATTATCTTTAACAGTCCTAAACAATTTGCCATTTTTAAATAGGGTTTTAGTGATAAACGCAATGTTTTTTTGAGCTAATTCTAAATATAAATCATCATTAAAAACATCATAACTCTCAACCAAAGCACTAGTAATCAGTGCATTCCATGATGTTATTCGTTTGTCATCTAAACTCGGAAAAATTCTTTTTCTTCTTTCAGAAAGTAATTTTTCTATTGAGTTTTCTAAAGCTACCGCTGATATATTTTCTATTTTACAAAAATCGAAAATACTTTGATTCGTCCATAAAATATTAGCCCCAGTAGTCGTATCCAAACCATTCATTTTGGCTACTTCCTCTATCCAATTACCGTTGGGAAAGGTCTGAAAAAAGGATTTTATTTGGCTGGCATCTTCTCCTAAAATATTCTCAATTTCGGTTTCTTCCCAAACATAAAACTTACCTTCTTCGCCTTCAGAATCAGCATCTTGGGCCGAATAGAACGAGCCATCTTCGGCTAATAAATCTGCCTGAAGCCACTGAATAGATTTTAAAACTACTCTTTTGAAAACTGGATTTTGCGAGTACTTATATGCCCTAGCATACAATTTTATTAATTGACCATTGTCATAAGCCATTTTCTCAAAATGCGGGCAAAACCACTCATTATCAACCGAATATCGAGAGAACCCTCCGCCCAATTGGTCAAAAATCCCACCAAAGGCCATTTTTTCGAGGGTAAGATTTACAAGTTCAAAAACTATCTTATCATTGGTTTTGTGCGAATACTCCAATAAAAATTCAACGACACAAGGCATCGGGAATTTGGGGGCAGAACCTTGTCCTCCCCAAACGGTATCAGTATTAATGG
>JAYWHL010000515.1:0-2419 GCA_043777715.1 Cytophagaceae bacterium
CTGTGGCCTATACCATTTTGGGGCTTTGTACGTCTATTTATATTCAGAAAATTACCGATTATGTGTGGGTGGGTGGCAACAAAAACCTGCTTAATCTGCTCAGTGTGGGCATGATAATTATTTTGGTGCTACAAACGCTAATTGGGGGCATCAAAAGTATGTTTGCCCTCAAAACAGGCCAATTGATAGATGCCCAACTGATATTGGGCTATTACAAACACCTGCTCAAACTGCCGCAACAGTTTTTTGATACCATGCGAGTAGGCGAAATTACGAGCCGAATCAACGATGCCGTCAAGATTCGAGTCTTTATCAACGACGTAGCCCTCAACTTGGTGGTCGATGTTTTTATCATTTTGTTTTCGTTTGGCTTGATGTTTACCTATTACTGGAAGTTGGCCTTGTTGCTTTTGGTCATTATCCCGATTTATGTTCTTCTGTATTTTATCTCGAACAAACTCAACAAAAAACAACTCCGTAAGCTCATGGAGCAATCGGCCGACTTAGAAGCCCAGTTGGTAGAGTCGCTCAATACCATGCCTACCATCAAGCGGTTTGGGCTAGAGGCTTATGCCAATCTCAAAACCGAAACTCGTTTTGTGGCTTTGTTGCGAAGTATTTTTCAGTCGAGCAAGTCAGGGCTTTATATTGGCAATGTGATGGGGCTGAGTACGAGTATTTTTACGATTGTGTTGCTTTGGGTAGGGTCTTATTATTTGATAGACAGAGACTTAACACCTGGCGAATTGATGTCGTTTTATTCTTTGATTGGTTATTTTACGGGCCCAGCTTCAGGGCTTATTGGCATGAACCGCACGGTGCAAGACGCCCTCATTGCTGCCGACCGCCTTTTTGAAATCATGGATTTGGAACGAGAAGAAAGCGAAAATAAGGTTATTCTTAATGCCGATTTATTGGGCGATATTAGCTTTAAGGGCGTATCTTTTAGGTATGGGTCTAGGGTGCAGGTGTTCAATAAACTTGATTTGCATATACAAAAAGGTAAAATAACAGCCTTTGTGGGCGAAAGTGGCTCTGGCAAATCTACGCTGATGGCTTTGCTCCAAAACCTGTATCCATTGCAGGAAGGAAGTGTCCATTTGGGCAATTTTGATATTAAGCACATTCAACCCGAATCGCTACGCAGGTGGGTTGGCGTTGTGCCTCAAAAAATTGACCTATTCAATGGTACATTCATCGAAAACATTGCCATAGGCGACTATACCCCCGATATGCAACGTATTTTGACAATATCCCAAAATTTAGGAATTACCGAATTTATCGAAAAAATCCCCAACGGTTTTCACGCTTCTATTGGCGAGAATGGCAGTAACCTTTCGGGAGGCCAACGCCAACGCTTGGGCATAGCCCGTGCCTTGTATAGAAATCCCGAAATATTGATTTTGGACGAAGCCACTTCGGCTTTGGATAGTCATTCAGAGCAGTATGTACAGCGGTGTATTGCTCAACTGCGTGAGGCCAACAAAACGGTGATATTGATTGCTCATCGCCTCAGCACCGTACGAAATGCCGATATTATTGTGGTGTTAGACCTTGGCCGAGTTGTAGAGCAAGGCACGCACCAAGAGCTAATTACACAACAAGGAATTTATGCTCGCCTGTGGCAGCAGCAAATTATGTAGTCAAAGTACCTAATCCTTAAACACTTATGCCCCAAACTCAGCTATTTCCGCCCGAAGTTATCGAAAACCTTACTGAAAGTTATTTGCCCAAAGTGAGTGTAAAAGGGCAATTGATATACTTATTGCTACTGGTTGCCGTGGGGGCAGGCTTGGGTTCAATGCCTTTTATTTGGGTGGACATTTCGGTACAAAGTACGGGTATGGTGTGGAGTATGGCCGAAAAAACCGAAATAAAGGCATTTGTAGGCGGCACTATCAAACAATGGAACATTACTGAAAATCAATGGGTAAAACCAGGCCAAACGCTTTGCACCATTGCCACCGAAGACTTAGATAACAAACTCCAAAGCCTGAATTTTCAGCACCAAGAAAAACAAACTTATCTTCAAGACTTGCAGGTGCTTGCTACTACGGTGTATAAAAATAACTTATTCGGCTCTCACCCAACCATTAGCCCTTTATATACCGAGCAACTCAATACGTTTAGAGCAAAAATTCAAGAGAATCTTTTTAAGCAAAAGGCTGTAAAAAAGGAATTAGATGCTGATAAGTATCTCTTAGACGAAAAGGCAATTGCTCGCCGAGAATATGATGCCCGAAAGTATGAATACGACAAACTATTGGCAGAATACGAAACCGAATTTAGCCGACAACTCTCACAATGGAAAGCCGAACTCAATGAATATCGGCTCACTTTGGCACAAATCAATACGGAAAGCCAACAAATAAGCCAACAAAAAAAATATTATGTGATAAAAGCCCCAGTGGCTGGTAAT
>JAYWHL010000516.1:0-2415 GCA_043777715.1 Cytophagaceae bacterium
AAACGCTAATAAAAGCAAGACGATTTGTTGTAATTTACTGTTTTACAGGTAGTTATAAGAATATCGTGGTGCGTTCACCCAAAATGTGTCGCTAACCCCTTTTTGAGTGGCTATGGAAATAATCTCCATACATTCCAACATACTTCGCCCCAAACGGGAAAACTCACTAAGTAGAATGACATCATCTTTGCCTAAATCTTCAATAATGAGGGCGATTTGTCTTCGTTTCCACGATATTTTCCCTGATACCTTTTCTTCGATAAATTCAACTTTGCCCAAATTTTTTTCATTAGCCAAACTTAAAATGTCGGCCTTGTTTTTTTCGAGGTCTTGTTCAAGGGTAGAAACTCGTAGGTAGGCAATGTTTCTTGGCATTTTTTGTATATTAGATAAAAACCATATAAAGTTATTTATTTTATAAGACTCTTTGTTACATTATCAGCAATTTATCTCTAATTTTCATGTTCGCTAAAATGAGGGTTTATTTTGTAATTTATAACGGCTCATTAAAATCCAAAAACCAACCTAGCTATTGATTTTTCCTTGGTTATAAAGCTATTGGTAAAACAATTACAAAAGTGATTTAGGCTTGCTTTGAGCCTTTATTACGAGCCTATCCAATGCTTTGAAATCTCTTTTTCAATGCCTCAATGCGGTCTATTAATGCGGCAAACGATAAACTTTCGCCATAAAGCATTGACGTTTGCATGATTTGATAATCTTTTCGCCATTCGCTCATAATTTCGGCGGGTGGAATAGGATTGATTTTTTGTGGAATATGATTGTCATAATCAATCCCTCTGATGGGTGTAAATAATCTCCGATGGGCAACAATGTCTTGATAAAGTTTAGCGTCTGTTAGTGCTTTTTCTGCAAATTCAGTATCCATCAAACGCTCAATGTCGTACAAATGTCGGCTTAGTCTATCCACCCTAATTTTATCAATGGGTTTCTGAAATTCTTCGTGAAGTAGAAACACCTTTTCCAAAAATGTTCGCTCAGGATTAACCGTCGGGATTTGAACGAATGGTTCGGCAAATGCTTTATCCGCATAATTTTCAGCCACAAATGAACGAAACGAACGAACCGAAAAAGGTTCTCTCAAAGACCTACTCCCAACTTCAACGATGACTTTTGGTTTGATGTAGCCAATACTTTCAAAAACGCTGGGATAAAATATTTCAATAATTCGGGGGTCTTGGTCGCTCTCTGTCGTTTCGGTAATGTTGATTTCCACGTTGGTCAAGCCCGATGCCTCAAATTTAGTTTTCAGCATTGGGTAAAACTGGTCAGTGATATAAGCAAAAGAAGCCTTGCGAAGTTTTTTGATTTGTTGATTGCTCAAATTACCCTCAAAACCCAAATATCGTCTATCCAAAGCCAAATCAATATCTTCCGAAAATCGATTAATTAATCCCCAGGCTTTACTCAATGAAGTGCCGCCTTTGAAAACCAAACGCTCCGCACAATCCATCTCAAAAATCAAGCCTAGGGTTTGCACAACCCACCAATCTTTTTCGATGGCATTTGATACCATTCCTATACGCTTTGATATTTCTTCAAAAACTACTTTTTTCGAGTTTTTATCTGCATCATGCCAGATTTTTATTGGGTTCATTTTGGAATTATTTTAAGGCTTCTCTCATAATTATTCTAATCCATTCTGGGGCTACTGAAATGTCATGATTTAGATTTTCGGCGTCCTCTTTTTTCAATAAATCTATGACTTTTCGTTTTTCGTCCTCTCTAATTTTATCCTTTTCAATCACTTTGAGTGCTTGAATTACCATACTGCTAATCGTTCCCTTAGCTGCCAAATTCTTAGATGAAGTTTTCTTAAATACAATCCCTTTCCCCCTACCTACATTTATTTTTCGGGCCGCTCCATCTGTTAAATACACTACATTCACTGGTACTTGGGTCGAAAGCCCCAAGGCATTCAAAGCATATACGCCTGTGGGAATTATACGGGCTTTATCCTTCCGAGCAATGGCTTTGGCAATTTCGTCGACAGTCGCTTCCTTAATTTCTCCGATGAAAGAATTATACTCAGGTTTTTTATAAATTCCTCGGGCAACTCGCCTGAGTTTCTCTTTTTTTTCTAAGCGTTCCAAAGCCTTACTCACAGCTTTGGCATTTGTGATAGGCAAGAAATCCTCCGTAAAAAAAAGAGTCCCCTCTTTTTCATCAAGAATTTTTGTCAGAATTATATCTTCAAGGCTTATCATTTTATTATTTTTTGTCGCAAATATAGCAAATATTTGCGACAAAAATAAAAACTAAATCTAACTTTCCCAAGTCATTCTTAACAGTAAATCCCCCCTAAAACCCCATTCCCCGACCTCGGCCAATAGACTGCTGTTTTTTCATGGAAACATCTAGCGTTTCTTGCAAAGATTTCATAATCTTATGCTG
>JAYWHL010000517.1:0-18685 GCA_043777715.1 Cytophagaceae bacterium
ATGAACATTGCTTTTACTTTTTTGGGAATGATTTACGTAGCCCTGCCTTTCGCTATCCTAACCATTATTGCCCTGCCCAAACAGCATTATAGCTATCAAATTGTATTGGGTTGTTTATTTTTGTTGTGGGCAAGCGATACGGGGGCTTATTTTGCAGGAACAAAATTTGGAAAAACTAAATTGTTTGAGCGAGTTTCTCCAAAAAAATCATGGGAAGGCAGCCTTGGAGGTTTCCTATTTGCCATGCTCATTGCCTACTTATTGGGGCTGTATTTCAATGACCTAGAACCTTGGCGTTGGTACGTTATTGGGGGCATTATTGTAGTGGCGGGTACTTATGGCGACTTGGTGGAATCGCTCTTTAAAAGAAGTATTTCCATCAAAGATTCGGGTAGTACAATCCCTGGGCATGGTGGCTTTTTAGACAGATTCGATGGCCTTTTGTTGGCAGTTCCGTTTATTATTGCTTTTACCAAGATGTTTTGAGGTCTTTTTCTAGCAATAAATGATTCTTTTTCCCGTTATAATTTCAATCAAATTAAACCTATTTTGAAAAATACATTACGCTTTTTATTGCTTATTCTCGTTTTTTCTTTGCTTAAACCAAACATAATTTTGGCTCAAGGCAGAGATAATCTCGTGCTTTTTTCTGGAATTGTAACAGATGCTCGCAATGATAACCCGCTCGTAAATGCCTATATTCTCATCAAAAAAGCAGGCCGAGGCACCATAACCAACCAAATGGGTTATTTTTCGATTTATGTTATCCCTGGCGATACCGTTGCCTTTACGTACGTTGGCTTTAAAGAGCAAATCCACGTAATTCCTCGTAAAATAGAGGCTACTTATTCGGCCATTATTGAACTAAAAGAAGACGCCAAATTATTACAGGAAGTAAAGGTTTATCCGTATCGCTCGGAAGAGGAATTTAAAGATGCCTTTTTGTCGATGCAACTACCCGACCAAAAAGATAGAGAAGCCTTAGCCCGCAACACAGACCCCGAACAAATTGCTAAATTGGCTAATATGGCAGGTATGGGAGCAATGGGCAATTATAGAAATTTTTTGAATCAACAGCTTAACTATCAGTCTAATAGACAATTTAATACCACGATTCCATTCTTGAATCCTTTTGCTTGGGCCAATTTTATACAGTCTGTAAAAAGAGGAGATTTGAAAAAAACGGGCTTCAACGAAATGTATAAATATGCCCCACCCGAAAACATTAAGAAAAGTGATTTGAAAAAAAATGCCGAAAACTAAGTTCCACTTCTCTCCTATTTTTTGAACCTCTTTGAACTTATGCCTTTCGGTCAAAACTGGTTCTTTAAGCACACACAAGTATTTTGGCAGACACCCCTAACACCTCTCCACCAAATAATCAAGCATTGATTCCGATTGACGAAACATTCAAAATCAGAATCTTTGATGTTGATTTACACCACCGTTTATCAGTTCCTGCCCTTGTTAATTACCTTCAAGAACTGGCTTGGCAACACTCCGTTTTATATAAAGTTTCCATCAACGAACTCCTCCCGATGGGTTTTAGTTGGGTGCTTTCAAGAATGAAAATTGTCGTTGAGCGTTGGCCAAAACATGGCGAAATCATAACCGTAAAAACGTGGATTGTAAACAACGATAAATATTTTTGTTATCGGGATTTTTTGGTAACAGACTCCCAAGGCAAAATCATCGTTCGGTCGTCGTCTGTTTGGGGAATTTTGGATATTAATCGCCGAAGAATCGTAGCAGTGCCGCCCTATATTGCCGATAAGTTTGAATATACAGAAGAGCAAAAAACGCCCCAATTTGTACTAAATTTCAAACTTCCTATTGTGCAAAGTACTGATATTCAGTCAAAAACAACGGTCAGGTACCATGATTTAGACATCAACAATCACGTAAATAATATGCTTTATTTTCAGTGGGTTGTAGAGGCATTTGAAGCGGATTTCCTTAAAGAAAATGAACTACAAGAAATAGATTTAGCCTTCAGAGCGGAAAGTTCGCTAGGGGATAATATCCTCTGTTTGCGTGAAGATTTACAAGACGGGAATTTTGCCCAAAGGCTCGTTAATCAAGACGGTAAAGAATTAGTAACTGCCAAGACGCTTTGGGCAAAAAGGAATTAGATTTGAGATGTAGGCGTATTTTCGATATCGGACACTGGATTATCAGTATTTGCAGGAAGGAGAGTTTCGGCTTGACCTTCATTATCAATTGCTAATTGCTCATTATCAATTGTTAGCTGCTCATTATTAAGCATTTGACTATTATTTGCTTCTTGAAAAAACTTGTTTTGATTGAACAGAATGATAACCACACCACAAAAAATAGAGGCATCAGCAAAGTTAAAGATAGGATTCGAGTAATACGTACCTCCCCAAAACGGAAGCCATTCAGGCAAAAAACCCTGCCAAGGGTCTATATAAAACATATCAATTACTTGGCCATGAAACCAAGGCGTTGGCGAGCCTACGGGGGCGTTGCCAAGATAAACACCATAAAAAGTGCTGTCGATAACATTACCAATAGCACCGCCCAAAATGGCCGCTATACACCACAAAAGCCCTTTGTTTGCTCCGTCTCTCGCCAATTTTACCAAATACCAACCAATCCCAAACATGGCAAAAATTCTGAAAATGGTAAGTACCATTTTGCCATATCCCCCTGGAATAAAATCGAGTTTCATACCAAAAGCCATGCCTTCGTTTAGTACATAATGGAGTTTGAACCAGTCGCCAATGATTCTTAACTCTGCACTGGAGGTATTAAATGGATTGTTGTGCATCCATAATTTGATGCTTTGGTCTATGGCAATGAGTACTATCGTAAGGATAAAATATTTGTAAGGCGAGTTTTTCATTAATTGGTTTTGATTGGGGACGGACTAAAGGTCAGAAAAAAATCAACTTCATAAAAATCTTTTAACTTTTATTAAGTTTAGTCCTGTAAATTTAACAGTTTTTTTGATGAAGATAATAAATTCATAGAATGACTTCCGATTTTTGTTAGCAACAAATTAAATCGGGTGTGCTGACTAGTGGACAATTTTATAAAGTATAGCATAACACAGAGATTTATCTAAGAATATTGCGTTCGCAAAGGTGGTTGGTGAGCCACCAACCACGGAAAGAGAGGCGTATTATAATTTTCTACAAAGGTTGTGCCTCTCCGAGGCAAAGTATCAGAAAGTAATCTACGATTAAAATAACTTATTAAACACCGTAATAGTGTAACACAGAGATTTATCTAAGAAAATTGCTTTCGCAAAGGTGTTTGGTGAGCCAATAACCACGGAAAAGGGACATTTTTAAAAGCTCCTCTCCTTTGGAGAAGGGTTGGACGACCGTTGCACCGATGAGGTAAAAATGAAAATTGTCCAGTACGCAGTCAGTTTACACTATTAATGTCGTAACTATTTGTATATCAAGCCTATACCGAGTGTCGGCCAGCACAGCTTATTGTTTACAGCCACTTCGTTTTATTCGTTTCTTGCCAATTTTCAAATCTTAAATTTTTCAAAATCTTCTACTTTTTCACAACAAATTTGCTCCATTACTTGCTGTAATTGGGTTTTAAGAATACTGATGGTGTGGTTGCCGCCTATTTTGCCCAATGCCGCCACCCCGTACATAAACGAGCGACCCAAAAAAGCGAACTCTGCTCCACTGGCTAAGGTACGGGCAATGTCTGGCCCAGAACGCAAGCCACTATCCATCATAATTTTGATTTGACCTTTATAACTTTCCAAAATTGGAGGCAATGCTTTTATCGTAGATTGGCCAGCGTCTAGCTGTCGGCCTCCGTGGTTTGAGACAATAATGCCATCTAAACCCAGTTTAATGGCCATTTGGGTATCTTGTTGGCTTGCTACGCCTTTCAAAACCAGTTTGCCTTTCCATCGGTCTCTGATGGCTGCAATTTTTGCTTCGTTCACTCTGCCAGCAAAAGTTTGGTTCATATACGCACCCAAAGCCTTCATGTTCAGGTTTTTAGGCATATATTTTTTCATGGTTGCAAATTCGGGTTGGCCATGAAAAAGTGTGTTTAAAGCCCAATTGGGTTTACCCAAAATTTGGAGCATATTGCTAAACGT
This sequence comes from Cytophagaceae bacterium, assembly GCA_043777715.1. Classification (GTDB taxonomy): domain Bacteria; phylum Bacteroidota; class Bacteroidia; order Cytophagales; family Spirosomataceae; genus JAYWHL01. Next base: position 4,100 of record JAYWHL010000517.1, read on the forward strand.
CATTTTGGGGGGCATGGCCAGTCCATTCCGAATATCCCGTGGGCGATACCCAAAACTTGGTACATCACACAAAACACATAAAACCTTACAACCAGCGGCCTCGGCACGGTCTAGGATATCATCTCTGAGAGCGTCTTGGGCGGGATGATACAATTGAAACCAAAATTTGCCTTCAGTTATTTCGCCAATCCGCTCAATACTTGACGTCGAGACCGTACTTAGTACAAACGGAATATTATGTTCATGGGCTGCTTTTGCTAGAATTTCAGGGGCATTTGGCCACATTAAACCCTGCAAACCAACGGGGGCAATGCCAAACGGAGCATCGTAAATATGCCCGAACAACTCGGTTTTCATATCCGACCCTGTGTGTTGGCTCAGGTAGCTGGGCTTTAGCTCTATTTCTCGAAGTTCGGACGTGTTTTTGTAGAGATTTACGTCCTCGTTGCAACCGCCATCTAAGTACTCAAATGCAAATTTAGGCAAGCGTTGGGCGGCCTTTTTTCTTAAATCGTCGATTGACGGGTAGTTTGAATTGTAACTAAGCAATTTATTGAGTTTTTGGAGTTTATATATATTTTTTCGTGGTTGGTAACTTACTAAATACCTTTGCGAAAACAACATTCTTAAATATATTTCTAGGTTATACTATGTTTTGTAAAATGTAACGCAATTCTCCCGAATTGCGGAGACTGCAATTCGGGAGAATTGCGTTACACTCTCTAATTGCCAACAGAAATGACCCAGTATTCAGAACCATACTGATTATCATATATTTACCTATAAAAACCCATAGCCACACCGCCATCTACATTAAGGGCATTGCCTGTTGATTTATTGAGCAAACCACCTACAAAAGCAAAACAAGCATTGGCAATATCAACAGGCAAAATGATTTCGTTGAGTAGTGTGCGTTTGGCATAATAGGCAGGTAAGTCTTCGACCGCCACGCCATAAGCCTTGGCACGGCCTTCAGCCCAGCCTCCTGCCCAAATATTAGAATCCGAAATTACGGCATCAGGATTTACCGTATTTACCCTAATTTTATCTGTGCCTAATTCGGCAGCCATTAGCCTTGTAAGATGTGCTTGGGCGGCCTTTGCCGAACCATACCCTGGGTTATTGGGTCCTGCAACCACGGCATTTTTAGATACAATATTTACAATATCGCCACCAAAACCTTGTTGTCGCATTACATTAATACCCGCTTGCGAGACAATAAATTGGCCTTTTACCAAAATATCATATAGCTTGTCCCAATCTTCAAGGCTATGTTCGGTGATTGATTTTGAGATACTAATTCCTGCATTATTTACCACAATATCAACCCCACCAAAGGCCAAACAGGCCGTATCAAAGGCATTTCCTACACTTTTGGTATCAGTTACGTTTAGTAATGTTGTTGCAACGGCATCTTTCCCAAACAGGGCGATAAACTCGGCTTTGGTGATGGCTAGTCTTTCTTCGTTAATGTCGTTAAGCACCACACAAGCACCTTCTTCTGCAAATTTTTTGGCAATGGCTTTTCCTATTCCTCCCGCCGAACCCGTAACCAAAGCCACCCGCCCCGACAGGGCTTTTGGTTTGGGCATTCGTTGTAATTTGGCTTCTTCCAACAACCAATATTCTATGTCAAAAGCCTCTTGGCGTGGCAGGGCCGTGTAGGCAGAAATGGCCTCTGCCCCCTTCATTACGTTGATGGCATTAATATAATATTCAGACGCCAAACGAGCCGTAGTTTTGTCTTTTGAGAACGTAAACATTCCAACACCAAGGCATAAAATCACGACAGGGTTGGGGTCTCGCATGGCTGGCGAATTGTGGTGCTTGCAAGCCTCATAATAGGCCGTATAGTTTTGGCGATAATCTTCAAACGAGGATTGTAGATAAACCAAACTCTCGCCTGACAACTGCCCATTATTTACAATAAGTTGTTCATTATCAATTACTAATGGACAAATTTTAGTTCTCAAAAAATGGTCTGGACAAGAAGTACCAAGCGGAGCCAATTTTTGTAAATCGCTTGAATTAATAAATTCTAAAACCCGAACATCGTCTGTGAAATGGCCAAGCATCTTACGTTCTGACGAGCAAAGTCCTCGAAAAATCGGAGCAAGTTTGGCGGCTCGCATTCGTCTTTCTTCGTTGGGTAGAGAAAGCATTTTTTCGCCACCAAACATAGGGCGTCCAGTTACCTCATTGGAAATTAAAAGGCTGCATTTTTCTACTATTTCAAGCGTATTGATATAACACTGGTACGAAGTATCTCCCCACGTAAAAAGCCCATGCGAACCCAGCATAATACCTTTTAGTTCTATGCCCTTTTGGGTGGCTTCTTCTAGGCAATCTCGTAATTGCAAACCCAAATCAAACCCTGGGCGTTGCCAGTCCACCCAACCAATTTCGCCATTAAACAGTTCTTGAGTAATTTTTTCTCCATCTTTGGCAGCGGCTATGGCTATGGCAGCGTCGGGGTGTAGGTGGTCGATGTGTTTGAAGGGTAAAAATCCATGCAGGGGCGTATCTATCGAAGGGGCTTTTGAGGCTAAATCAAAGATACAATGATTGAGAAGTTCTACCATCTCGTCTTCAAAATTTATGCCCCGATACACTTTTTCGAGGTTATGAAGCCTATCCATATACAAGGCCGCACAACCCGATTTAGTAAGCGTACCAATATCGCCACCCGAGCCTTTTATCCACATTACTTCGGTATTTGTTCCATTGAGAGGGTCTCTGTCAATTATTTTTACGGAAGTGTTACCTCCGCCATAATTGGTAAGGCGAAGGTCTGCTCCCAGAAGATTGGAACGATAAATAAAAAGAGCCACTTCATCGCCTGCCAGTTCGGTAGCTTTGGCTTCGTCCCACAAATAATTTACGTGATTAAACTTCATTTTTTCAAGATTTTAATTTTTAAGCGAATTACCAATACCCACCAACACAATAGACAACAAAATGGTAATGATGCCGAGTACGAATATTCGGAGCGTATTTTTACTAACCCCCGACCATTCTTTTAGATACAAACCCCAACAGTTGGCCGTGAGAATAATAGTAGCCATGTGCAAAATCCAAGAGCTTGCCCCGTTGCCCAATTTACTTTCGCCCATGCCATAAAAAAAGAACTGCAAAAACCATAAAGTACCTGCAAACGCCGAAAAAATGATATTCGAGGCAATCGGGGTGTTCGTATTGGTATAGTCTCCATAGGTTTTGTTCTTAAAATTCAGGTAAACACACCAAATAAAATTGGTACTTAGCCCTCCCCACAAAAGTACGATATAGGTTACATTGTTTTGGAATAATGGATTAAAACCTTGGCGAACGGCCTCCTCGGCCATTGGTTTTCCTGCTTCGATTCCAAAATTAAAGAACGAACTCAATATACCAGACACAATGGCAATGACTAGCCCTTTTGTGATATTAAACTCAGATACGCTACCTTTCTTTTGCTCATCGCTCAATTCTTGTTCTTTCATCATACCTGCTTTGCCCGTAATGGCTATCCCAATCAAACAAACCAAAACGCCCAACAACACCAATTGCCCCGAATTTGATTGAAGCATATCGGCAAAGGTAATTTTGCCAACCGTAGGATTAAAATTATAGTAAATAGACGGCACCAATGCCCCAAATGCAGAACAAAAACCCAAAACAATAGAGTTGCCAAGCGACATACCCAAATACCTGACCCCCAAACCGTACGTAAGCCCGCCAATTCCCCAAAGCAAACCCATCAAAAAAGTAAAGGATTTTACACTACCATCAACGTCATTTATAATTTGGGCAAAATTTGGCACTGTAAGAAAAGCCGCAATCGGAGGCACAATGAGCCACGAAAACAATCCCCCTACTATCCAATAACTTTCCCAAGCCCAGCCTTTTACTTTTTTGAAAGGCATATAAAAACTACCCGAAGAAACTCCGCCAATGGTGTGAAAAATAATACCCAAGAGTGTTTGCATAGTTGTTTTAGTTTAGAGTTATGAAATACCTGCGAGAGAGGTTTCAATTTTTAGGTAATTGAGGCTAAAAATACCATAAAAAAACACCTATTCAAACGAATAAGTGTTTTTTGTGGCATTCTATGTAGCCCCACCTAAATCCTCCCCAGTAGGGAGGGACTTACAAACTGCACGTTATCAGGCATTCATAAAAAAGGATAACAAGAATTATTTTGTTTGGACTACTTTTGTTACTAAAATCCGAAAGGGTGCTTGTTTGAATTTTGTATTGATGATGTGTGGCACGCACACCCCTCTTATCAATGTCATTATCTGAATTTATGTTAAGAAGCACATTTTCGTCTTATCAATTCTTTTCTGATTAAACTAAACTCCCGTCCTGTTTGGCCCGCTACTGATGTGTTTTCTTCGGCTCTTCTTATCAAATAAGGCATTACGGCCTCCACAGGCCCATAAGGCACGTATTTGGCTACATTAAAACCTTCTTTTGATAATTTATAAGAAATATTATCACTCATTCCCAGCAACTGTGCAAACCAAATATGTGGGTGGTTTGCATCAAGGTGTAGCTTGGTCATTTCACAAACTAATTTTTGGCAACTCTTTTCGTTGTGCGTACCCATGCAAATCGCTACTGAATCGAGGTTTCTTACACAAAACTGCACCGCACTGTCATAATCTTTGTCGGTGTCTTCTTTGGTTCTATTCACAGGGTCGCAATATTCTCCTTCGTGGGCTCTAAGTCTTTCTTTTTCCATATAAGCCCCTCTAACTAACTTAGCACCCAAAAAATAATTCTGATTTACGGCATTATCAGAGTCTTTAACCAATTTTTGGAGCGTGTCTTTCAAATACAACTGGTAAGTATTAAAAACGATAGGGTGGCTTTGGTTATACTTTTCCATCATTTTATAGGCAATGTCATCTATCGTACCTTGAATCCAACTTTCTTCGGCATCAATAAAAATCTTAACACCGTGCTGGTGGGCTTTGGCACAAAGGCTATCCACTCGGTCTAGGACGTGGCTATAATCTAAACGTTCTTGATCAGATAATGTATCTTGGCCAAACTGTTGGATTTTTTCTAGTAAATCGGTACTGGCCAAACCCGTAACTTTAAAAACACAAAAAGGGATAGAAACGTTGGTTCTAGCCCTTTCGATGGTAAGTAGTATTTCTTGGGTGGTGGTATCAAAACTTTTATCACTGTCTTCGCCCTCAACCGAATAATCCAAAATAGTACCAATTTGAGATTTACCCAAATTATCTATCGTTTTTTGACAATCCTTGATGGTTTCTCCCCCACAAAACTGTTCAAATACAGTAACCTTTATGAGGTTTTTGATGGGTAAATGCAAACGAATGGCTAATTTGATAAAAAAAGTACCTAACTTTACGAGCCATTGTTTGTTCATGGCTGCAAATAGAAAATACGCTTTTTTGAGGTTGTAGTCAGACTTAGCCGAGAAAGCCACAGAGGTGTCCTCAAATGAGATTGGCGTTATTTTTGAAAGTACTGACGAAGACGATGGCATATTGCTCATAACCTAAATATTGGATTCCTTAGTGATGGATAATAAACGGTTTGTATAATCAATTGTTTTTGAAAAATACGATTCATTTTCTGAAATTAGGACGTAAAGATAACATAAAAGTACACATTTGTTAATACAGCGTAGATGTATATACACGTATTTTTTTAGGGCAATTAAATATCATTTTTCTGTAAAGTTGATAGAATATTTCAGACAGACAAACAAAAAGAAAATATTATTTGGTAAAGGGGCTGATTATCAGTAAAATAATTTTTTTGTTAATTCTGAAAAATAAATTAAAAATAATTAAAAGCCCTACAAAATCCTTACATGAAATCAGATATTTGGAATACATTAGTCGTATAAAGTTGCTTTGAAAAAGAATAAAAATAACCTTAAAATATAGAAAACAACTAATTTAATTTAATAATATGAGTGCTATTTTAGACATCGCCCCCATGAGTACATGGATAGATACCAAGGGCAAACCCCTGATTATTGCTGGCCCATGCAGTGCCGAAACCGAAGAACAAGTAAGAGAAACCGTCAGACAAATTGCAAGCGAAGGCTATGCCAATGTGATACGTGCTGGTGTTTGGAAACCCCGCACCCGCCCAGGAAGTTTTGAAGGCATGGGCGAGGCCGCTTTGCCTTGGTTGATGGACGCCAAAAAAGAAACAGGATTGCCCGTGGCCATTGAGGTTGCCACTCCGCAACACGTAGAATTGGCCTTAAAATACGGTGTTGATATTCTGTGGATTGGTGCCAGAACCACCGTGAATCCTTTCAACGTACAGGACTTAGCTGATGCCCTACAAGGTGTTGATATACCCGTTTTGGTAAAAAATCCAGTAAATCCCGACTTACAACTTTGGATTGGAGCTTTAGAAAGATTAAACCGTGCAGGTATAGCCAAATTGGGGGCTATTCACCGTGGATTTTCTAATGCCCAAGAAAATAAATACCGTAACTCGCCTATGTGGCAAATTGCGATAGAACTCAAAACGATGTTTCCTACGCTACCGCTCATCGGCGACCCATCGCACATGGCAGGAAAAAGAGCATTCCTAGAAGAACTCTCTCAAAGAATCCTTGACCTCAACTATGACGGTATGATTATTGAAAGCCATAGAGACCCCGACAAGGCTTGGTCCGACGCTGCTCAACAACTAACTCCGCCAGCCCTTGGCCAAATGTTGGCTTCGTTACAAAAAAGACAAACGAGTTATGGCGACGATTACCAAAACCAACTCGAAAACTTTAGAGCTAAGATTGATAACCTAGACCGTGAAATATTGGAGGTTTTGGCAGCTAGAATGAACATCGTAGAGCAATTGGGCGAATACAAGCGAGATAACAACGTGGCCGTTTTGCAGATGGATAGATGGAGACAAGTACGCAAAAACAGAGCCGAAGCTGGCAAAGCCCTTAATCTTTATCCCGATTTGGTAGAAGAACTCTTTGGACTTATCCACATGGGTTCTATCAGAAAACAAACAGAAGTAATGAGTGTGCAACCTGCATAAATCGTTTGGTTTGATATAATTTCACAAAAAAGCCTCATTTATTGATTAAATGAGGCTTTTTTTGTATTTCAAAGTATCTTAAAAATGATATGTTTTGGTAATTATTTGTATGTCAAGTCTATAGCTTATTGCTTGCAGCTACTTAAAACTGTTTTACTTTTCGTTCAAATTATACCTAACGGGTGTACCCTCTATTTTTTCGGTATCTATCAGTGCAATATTATAACGTTCGTAGGTTGGGATTTCTAGTGTAACCTCATCTATGGTATTTTGAGCAAATAGAGATACCATTTTTTGTATTCTTATTTTTTCGTCTGCCGTGTCTTTTGCTATTTTTGATGATTCCTGCTTGGTAACAGGCTGTTTCACAACAGGTTGAGCATCAATAATGGCTGGTTCTTCTACTACGACCTCTATTTCGGGAATATCATCTTCTATGGCTATTTCTTCTTTAATTTGAGCTTTGAGTAGCGGCAAGATGGGTTCGGAAGGAAAGGAAGCATCGGCATGGAGGTCAAAACCCGCCACAATAACCGTAAGCCGTAGGGCATCGCCGAGGGTATTATCGTTGATAATTCCAAATTTTACACCCTTGGTGGGGGCATTAATTTTGGTTCTGATGGTTTCGGTAATAATGGCTTGCTCCCAGTTTTTGATTTTATTACTCTCGCTATACGAAGCCGAAATCAATACTCTTTTTGCTCCTTTAATGTTTCTATTGTTAAGCAATGGCGACTCTAGGGCTGCGTTAATGGCATTTTTGGCTCTTTCATCTCCGCTTTCCGTGGCCGACCCCATCACGGCCTGTCCTGCTTTGGTCAGCACATTCTTAACGTCCATGAAGTCAATATTAACCTTTCCAGATTTTGTAATAACCTCCGCAACACTTTTGGCGGCGGTTAGTAAAACATCGTCGGCACGGGCAAAACTGGTTTCGATGTCATCATCGGGATATAGTTCAATGAGTTTGTCGTTCAATACCACCAGCAATGTATCACAAGCATCTTTGAGTTTATTCATTCCCAATACTGCCGAATTTATCTTTTCGTCTCCTTCCCAGCTAGACGGTGCTGTAACAATAGCCACCGTAAGTAGCCCCAGTTCTCTAGCAATTTGAGCCACCACGGGGGCAGCCCCAGTACCCGTGCCACCGCCCATTCCTGCGGTAATAAACACCATTCTTGTACCGTCGTTGAGTAGGGCAAAAATATCTTCTTTACTTTCTATGGCGGCAGCTTCGCCTTGTTCGGGGTCGGTGCCAGCCCCCAATCCATCGGTCAGTTTTGCCCCTAGTTGTACCCGTACAGGAATCGGACTATCGTTAAGTGCTTGAGCGTCAGTATTTAATACTGCAAAATTTACATTTTCTATCCCTTGTCTATACATGTGGTTGGCTGCGTTTGTGCCACCGCCACCCACACCAATTACTTTGATGATTGTTTTTTTAGGGTCTATGCCATTACTCTTAAACTCAAAACTATGTGTAAAAAAATCTTTTTCCATTGGGTAGGTTTATTGATGAATTAAAATGAGTAGCTGTAAGCAATTAGCCATAAGCTATAGGCTTGATAAACAAGCAATTACATGTCAATAGTGTAAACTAATTTTATCTCTTTCCCGTGGTTGGTGGCTCACCAAACACCTTTGCGAAAGCACTATTCTTAGACAAATTTTCTTTGTTAGATTCTATTTAATAAAATTATCCAGTACTCAGATTTCCTCAATACTGTCTCTCTACTTAGCAAATTTAGATTCGTTAAATTTTTATGGTTTCAAGGGTTTATGCAAAACGCAATCAAAGCAACCCGCAACAATATCTAAATATCGTCTTTGCCCTTTGTGTCGTCAAAATCGTTCATGTTATTGATAAATCTTTTCCAAAAACTATCTCTATTTCCAACAGCTTTTTCTTCTTTTATGGGAGGAGTTTGTGGTTGGGCTTTGAGGTTAATTTCTTTTTTAGGTTCAATATTGGGTATTTGGTGCTGGTATTTGGTGGCTCGATAGTCTATTTCTTTATAACCTCGCCACACCAAGCCCATTGCCGTGGCAAAGGCCGATGATTTTACGATACTATTGGGGATAGCCCCTAGGTTTTCGGTTGGATAACCAATGCGGGTATCGATATTGGTTACTAATTTGAAGAGGTTGGGCAACAAAAATATTTCGGCTGATGCCCCCGTTATCACAATCCCCGACACCAGTTTGCGTTCATAGCCCGACTTCACGATTTCGGCCATGGCCATTGCAGCGATTTCTTTGAGGCGAGCTTCCATAATAATAGCTACGTTTTTGAGCGATACTTCTTTGCCTGGCCTATTGCCCAAACCTGGCACCACCACGAGTTCGTTGTCGTTTACCTCGCTCTGAAACGCCATACCAAACTGTTCTTTTACCAGTTTGGCATATTGTGGCCTGATACCGCAACCTTGCTGAATATCTTTGGTAATATTATCCCCTCCACAAGGAATAACGGCCGTATGCCTCAATATTTTGTTGTGATAAATGGCGATTTCGGTAACGCCGCCGCCAATATCAACCAAAGCTACGCCTTCCTCGGTTTCGTCTTCGGACAAACAAGCCAAAGCCGCCGCCACTGGCGAAAACACCCTGTGTTCTATCTCTATGTTTTTGAAGGTGGTTTCGTTGATAGACGCCTGAAGGTGCATAAATTCTTCCTCAGAATTGAGTATGATATGCACATCGGTTTCGAGGTTTACGCCAATGTTGCCCACGGGGTCGGCAATGTTGGTAGCCCTGTCTGATATTCGATATTCCTGTGGGGTGGCGTGCAACACTTCAAAACCTGGGTGTTGTAGCCCTTTTTCTACATCGCTTATCAACCGCCGTACGTCTTCTATTCTAATGGTTTTGCCTTCCGACGACCGTGTGGCAGTTCCTTTTTTCACAACTTGCCTTAGCAAAGTGCCTGATACATTGACATTTACCGACAAAATATTATCACAGCCCGACTGTCTGGCAACTTCTATCAGGGCCGTATTTATGGCACGGGTGGTTTCGGGCGAGTTCATCACTAGCCCTTTAGACATTCCAAAACAAGGCACTTCGGCAACGCCTCTAATGTCCAATTGGCCACTGGGTAGCAACTCGCCAACTACTGCACGCACATTAGACGTACCGATGTCCAAACCAACAACAACTTCTACTTCTTTCATAGTAATAGGGGGTTATTCACAAACAATTTGATTTTGAAATTTCACAGAAACACTACTGTAAAAGTCAATTCCTTTGGTGGGCAATATTTTGGTATAAAATATTTTTAGCTTCTTAAACTTTATTTCAAATTCGTCGGGAAGGGCCTGTCCAAACGCTATTTTCTTTACGCCCATTTGTGGATAAAAATCAATTTCTCCGTCTTGGCTAACTTCTACTTGGGCGATTTGAGCCTTCCAAAAATCATCTTTATCTATATAATTCAACAAACTTAACAAATCCTTGTCTTTGTTTCGATTCATTCTTTTCAAATTTTTAAAATATTCTCCCGAAACCAACATTACCCTGCTGGTATAATGGTCTGATAATGAGATAATAGCACCATCGGCAGCTACATAAAAATCGGCCAAGGAGTTATTTCCTGATTCTGACAATAATCTTGCAATGGGCTTATACTGGGTTACACTTACCCAAAGGTCTCCACCCAAGCCTCTGGCCACTTGACAGTTTTTTACGAGGTTATTAGAAAGCACCCTGTTTTCTAATTTTTTCAAATCTATTTTGTCAAACCTCACTCCCACCACATCGTCATGGCCATTGTCTAACAATAGATTTTTTACGTCGGTCTCGGTTACAAAATAGTTTTCGGGATTGCCGCCGTCTATCTCAATTTCTATGCCTTTGCAGGTTTTATAGCCTTGTTTGCTATCGGCATAGGCTATTACCAACAATAATGGCAAAACACCCAACATTAACCAAAGCCATTTAGGGAATTTTATAGGTGGGATTTTCATGAGGATAAATCTTTTGGGCAATTAGATGTGGTGAGTTTCTAGATGAAATTAAACGCTATTTTGAATAAATTTAATATATTGATAATCAAGCAAATAACTCTTTTTTCAACTGATAATTTTATAAAATATTGCTTTCGCAAAGGTGTTTGGTGAGCCACCAACCACGGGAACAATCCCGTACTAATCATAGAAGAACTATATTTTTTTGAACCAATAATTCTGTAATTGGCCCTACCAATTGGTCTATGTCGCCAGCACCAATCGTGCATACGATGTCAAGGTCTAGGCCAGCCAACAAGGCCAAAACGTCGGGGGCTGGGCAAATCGTTTTGTCTGAAATATTTACGTCCTTTAAAATAATTTCTGAACTTATCCCCTCAATGGGCAACTCTCTGGCAGGATAAATATCCATTAAAATTAATCTATCTGCCAAAGAAAGACTTTCTGAAAAACCTTCTTGAAAATCCCTCGTTCTTGTAAAAAGATGTGGCTGAAAAATAGCCGTAATGTGTCGGTTGGGATACAAAGCCCTCACCGAGGTTAGAAAGGCCGAAATTTCGGTGGGGTGATGGGCGTAGTCGTCTATCTGGGTATATTTATCTGATTTTAGATGATACTCAAACCTGCGTTTTACGCCTTTGTAACTCCCCAAGGCCGTTTTTATGTCTTGTGGCAATACCCCAACCGCCAAGGCACAAGCAAAAGCAGCGAGGGCGTTTTCGGCATTATGAAAACCTGGCATTTGTAAAACTACGTCTTTCAATATCCCTTTAGGATAAACAATATCAAACACAAAGGTGGCATTTTCTATCCTAAAATTTTGGGTATGATAATCACCGCTTTCAAAGGCATAGTCCAGTGTTTTGATGCTCAGGCTTTGGCCAATGTTTATTCCTTGTCTCTTAAAAAAAACGCCATTGGGTTTAATTTGAGAAACATACATTTCAAACGATTCTAATAATTGGCTATGTTGGCCGTAAATATCAAGGTGGTCGGCATCGGTGGAGGTAACCACAGCAATATCTGGAAAAAGTGTAAGAAAAGAGCGGTCAAATTCGTCGGCTTCGACCACACAAATCACTTCTTCTAGCTTATCGGTTTGGTCGTTTAGTAAAAAATTACTCTGATAGTTTTGAGTGATTCCGCCCAAGAAAGCCGTTACATTTTTGCCTGATGCCTTCAAAACGTGGGCAATCATAGACGAAGTAGTGGTTTTGCCATGCGTACCCGCCACGCCAATCGTGAACATTCTTGAGGTAAGCAAACCCAACACTTCCGAACGTTTAAGAATTGTAAAACCTTGGGCAATGAGATGATTCCATTCGGTATGATTTTTGGGAATGGCGGGCGTGAGTACCACCAGTGTTTGACTTGGATTCTCTAAAAAATGAGGGGGTATTTTCTGAATATCGTCTTCAAAATGAATATTAATACCTTCATTTTCAAGGGCTTGAGTTAATTTAGTTTCGGTTTTGTCGTAACCCGCCACTTCAAAACCATTTACATTAAACCATCGGGCAATGGCACTCATGCCGATACCCCCAGCACCCAAAAAATAGACAAAACGATAAGTAGAGAGATTCATTAATTTTTAGATTAGTTTCAAAATTTCTGCGGCTATGGTGAGTGCTGCATTAGGTTTTGCCAGTTTTTTAATGTTTGGCGATAGGCTTTCTTGCAGGTTTATGTCTTCTAATAATGCAATGGCTTGGCTTACTAGTTGATTTTTGGCATCGCTATCTTTTACCAAAATACCTGCATTTTCGTTTACCAAACTCATGGCATTTTGGGTTTGGTGGTCTTCGGCTGCCGATGGTAAAGGCACAAAAATAGCAGGTTTGGCCGCCAAACAAAGTTCAGAAACCGACAATGCCCCCGCCCTAGACACCACCACATCGGCGGCGGCATAGGCATAGTCCATTTCATAAATAAAATCAGCCACAAATACCTGACCATCATATAAGTTAGCCACCGACTTTGCCCGCTCTATGTATAGTTTTCCTGTTTGCCAAATTACCTGATAGCCCGCTGCCATGAGTGTTTGTAAGCCTTTGTCTATGCTCTCGTTGATGGTTTTGGCCCCCAAACTCCCCCCAATTACCAAGAGAGTTTTGCGGGAAGTGTCCAAGCCAAAATGAACCAAGGCTTCTTGTTTTTTGTGGCTAATGTCAAGAATATCTTTTCTGACGGGATTGCCCGTCATTAATATTTTATGGGCAGGAAAAAATCGTTCCATTTGAGGATAAGCTACGCAGATTTTTTGAGCGTTTTTAGCCAAAAATTTATTGGTAACTCCCGCAAAACTGTTTTGTTCTTGAATCAAATATGGGATATTGTTCCAAGAGGCCATCAACAACAATGGCCCACTGGCAAAGCCCCCCACGCCAACGGCTACGTTTGGCTTAAAATCATTGATAATTTTCTTGGCTTTGAGCAAACTACGCAATAATTTTAACGGAAAGCCAAGATTAGCCAGCATATTAGAGCGGTTAAAACCCGCAATGGGCAAACCCAAAATCTCGAAACCAGCTTTGGGTACTTTTTCCATTTCCATTTTGCCAATTGCTCCCACAAACAAAATCTGAATGTCGGGCTGTAATTCTTTTAGGGCGTTGGCTATGGCAATGGCGGGGTAAATATGCCCGCCTGTACCTCCCCCACTGATAATTATTTTTTTTGACATTTTTTTAGCAAATAAGTATGGAGACCATAACTAGAGAGACCGTATTGAGGAGGCAGAAGACAGGAGTTATTCCTTAGTTTGTAGGTCTCAGACCATCTTTGTAAAGACTTGTATTCGATTACACTTATCTCTTTGACCTTCAATATTTTAACTATTTTTCAAAAAACTAAACCAATTTGTTTTCTTGTGCCGCCCTACTAACGCTAAGGATAAGGCCAATAGAAATACAATTAAAAATCATGGAAGTGCCGCCCATGCTAATAAGCGGCAGGGGCTGGCCTGTGATGGGCAAAAGACCCACATTTACGCAAATATGAAACATGGCTTGTAACACCAAACTAGAGGCCAAACCTGCCGAAAGTAATGCCCCGAAGGCTCGATTGCTTTCTAAAACTATTTTGATACCCCGATACAAAAGCCAAATATAAAGCCCCAACACCACCACGCCGCCCAATAGGCCGTATTCTTCGATGAGGGTGGCGTAAATAAAATCAGAAAAGGGTTCGGGCAAGAAATTTCGTTGTAAACTATGCCCTGGGCCAAGGCCAGTCCAGCTACCGTTGGTAATGGCAATATAGGCTTGTTGGGCTTGGTAGTCTAGGCCCTTGGTGTCGGAAAAAGAGGTGATAAACCTACCGATTCTACCCATAAAAGTACCAAAACGTTGCCCAGCTACTAAACCAATGCCGCCCAACACCAAGCATATTGCAATTAACATACTCAAATACCGAAGGGGTACTCGGCCAATAAGCATCAACAAAAAGCAAGTAAAAGCCAACATGGCAGCCGTAGAAAAGTTGCTAAGGGCGATGAGCATACAAATAATACCGCACCATAATATCATGGGTATCATTAGTTTAGGGGCATATTCGGTTTTTTGGCGTTTGGATAACATCGCCGCAAGCC
>JAYWHL010000518.1:0-2398 GCA_043777715.1 Cytophagaceae bacterium
TATTTTTTTGGAGTTGTGTTGAAGTGCTTTTGAAACATGATATTAAACTTCGTGCCGTTGGTGTAGCCTATTTTCAAAGCCACGACATTGCAAGTAAAGCCCTCCCGCAACAAATCCTTGGCATAAATCATTTTGTGGTTTACATACGTTTCATAAAACGAAAGACCGTATCTAGCCTTAAAATTCATCTTAAATGTAGAGGTACTCACCCCCAAACCGTAGGCAATGTCAGTTATGGTTGGCGGTATTGCGGCTATTTCGTCTATCATGTATTTTTGATAAATCGCTTCAATTTCTTTGGTCAAAATCATATTGGGTATTGTTTGCGGTTTGTTACTGATTTTCTTCTTGGTATTTTGTTGGCGAAAAACTATACTTTCGCTTAAACGCATTTATAAAATTAGAGGCATTGGCATAATTTAGTTTTTGTGCAATGGCTTTGATGGGCTGGCCTTCTTTGAGGAGCTGTAAAGCAAAACTCATTTGGGCTTCATAAAAATACATACTTGCCGAAGTGCCAATCACTTGCTGGAACTTTACCTTAAAACTACTCACACTCATATTACACATTTTAGCCAAAATTTCTGACTTTGGCAAAGGTTGGCTTATGTTCAGAAGCAAATATTCTTCTATTTTTAAGATGGCATTTTCTTGATTATTATCCCTACCTTTTTGTTGAATTTCTGATAAAATTTGATAAAAAAGTTGATTGATTAATACTGGTTGCTGGCTTGGCAGTGCCTTGACAATATTGCTAAAATAATGCGAGTACAGTGGTGAAAGATATTTTGTAGCCGACTTAGTGCTTAGATTTTGAGGTATCAAAGCCTCGAATTTTGATTTTTCTATCTTGAAAAGTGTCCAATTTGCTTGATAATGTTGTGGGAGAAACAACTCGAAATTTTGGCTAAAGTCCAACAAAAAGGCAGTATGTTTTTCGATATGCTTACTTTTATGGTCTTGGCCAAGAACTACATCTAGGTTACCCTCAATTATTACAAAACAAAAAAAGGCGGTAGATGTTTCGGAGGTAGTATTTTTGGCGATAGTATTTTTAGCGATAGTATTACTCAAAACAGTAGGTTGCGAGAATGTAAAGTTTAGGATTTGATACTCGAATACAAAGGTATTTTCTAAAACCTCGGCTTGGTTTTCTATTACCAATACTTGTTGGGTATGTGGTTTTACTTTCAATAAAAAATCATCGAATCCCTCAATTACTATCCTCTTAGACTTCATATTTAGACTATTAAAGTCCAAATATCCCTAAAAGTAGATGGTTGGTTTTTAGGGTAATTACTAAAAATATTTACCTCATCGGTATATCAATCAAAACGGTAGTTCCTTTGTTGGGAGCTGTGATTATCTCAAGGTTGCCTTTTAATAATTTGATTCTGTTTTTAATGTTTTTCAAACCAATTCCTTTTGATTTTTGATTTAGGTCAAAACCCAGCCCGTTATCCTCTACGCTTATCAAAAAATGTTGGTCTGATAAACCAATCTCCAAACAAATCAGATTGGCATTTGCATATTTCAAGGCATTGATAAGCAATTCTTGGATAAATCTAAAACTATTTTGAGCGTAACTGATGGGCAATTCGTTTAGATTTTTTCCTGAATGGTTAAATTTTATCGTCTTTTTTTCGTCTATCAAATTTATAAAATCATGGCAAGCCTGTACCAAACCCACCTCCAAAACTGCATCGTTTGCCAAAATATGCGAGGTTGCACGAATGGAATTATACACAAAATCGAGGTTGGTAACCAGCAAATCATAATTCGGAATTGTAGCAGACATTTGAGCTTTAATCCCCAACAATGTCCCGCCAAGTTGGTCGTGTAATTGTTCGGCAATGTGTTTTCGTTCTTCTTCTTGGCCTTTTAGTTCGGCAATGAGGGCCTCTTTGGCTAATAGCTTAATCTTTTGTTGAGACCATATCGCCACAAAACCAATTGATAAAATTAGTAAGCCCAACAATAAAAACAATGTAGAAAGGGTTCGGCTTTTGACCAAATTTTCGTTTTCGGTAATCTTGTTTTTTAAGGCCAATTTTTCGTTTTCATGGGCAATTTGTTTTTCAAAAAAATCCATTTTCAAGCTCCCAAAGTCAATGTCTTGCTTTGCCTCTTTGTTTACTAATTTATTAAAATCATAATATTTTTTCCAGTGATAGGTAGCTGATTTATAGTTACTTAATGCTTCTTCCAAAAAAGCCCGTTCCTCTTCTTTCCATTGATAAAATCCATTATAATTTAATTTTTTTAAGATAAATTCTACCTCGTTCAAATACTTTTGAGTAACTGAATATTGCCCTTTAATTCGATACACTTTTGCAAGATATAACCTATTCAAGGCTTCAAAAATAGTATTTTCTGATTTTTGGGCGAGAGTTAAACT
>JAYWHL010000519.1:0-2398 GCA_043777715.1 Cytophagaceae bacterium
GATTATCTTTGTGGCTTCAAAAAATAAATTGTACCCAATCTCCAAATGTTACACAAAAAAATCCAGTCGGCACTTATTTCGGTTTATTACAAAGACGGCCTTGCACCTATCGTGGAGTTGTTACACCAAAATGGCGTAAAACTTTATTCAACAGGAGGCACCCAGACTTTCATCGAACAAATGAATATTCCTGTAACTGCGGTTGAGGATTTAACGTCTTATCCTAGTATTTTTGGTGGACGAGTAAAAACGCTTCACCCTAAGGTTTTTGGGGGAATTTTATACCGTAGGGCCAACGAGAGCGATGTGGCAACAGCTACTGATTTCGAGATTCCAGCCATAGATTTAGTCATCGTGGACTTATATCCTTTTGATGAAACCGTAGCTTCGGGAGCATCATCTGAAGACATTATCGAAAAAATTGACATCGGGGGAATATCCCTAATTAGGGCAGCGGCCAAAAATTTTGAAGACGTTCTTATTGTATCGTCAAGAACACAATACGCTGAAATTGAAGGTATTCTACAAAGCCAAAACGCAAGTACAAGTCTCGAAAATCGTCGAAAATTTGCCAGTTTAGCCTTTGGAATAACATCGAGTTATGACACCGCCATTAGTACTTGGTTTGAAGGCCATACCCCACCAACTATCCCCGCCAATGCCCCAGCTACGGTGCTTCGATATGGCGAAAACCCTCATCAGTCTGCAACATTTTATGGCAAATTAGAAGAGCTTTTCGACCAACTCCACGGCAAAGAACTGTCTTACAACAACTTAGTGGACGTTGAGGCTTGTATTGACTTACTAGATGAGTTTGAAAACCATACTTTCGTTATTGTAAAACATACCAATGCCTGCGGAGTGGCCACTGCTCCAACTCCGCTTGAAGCCTACCTTACTGCCCTAGCTTGCGACCCTGTTTCGGCATTTGGGGGTGTTTTGGCGACTACTTCCCCCGTTGATTTGGCCACAGCCGAAGAATTGAGTAAACTATTTTTTGAGGTATTGATTGCCCCAAGTTTTGACGACGATGCCCTTGCCCTACTTAAAGGCAAGAAAAATAGAGTCTTATTGGTACGAAAACCTACGGAGCGTTCGCAAAAAATGTTCAAAACATTATTAAATGGCGTTGTGGAGCAAGATAGAGATTTGGCCATGGAAGGAGCAGCACAGTTCAGAACCGTAACTGCCAAAGCCCCTAGCCCAACCGATGTGAGAGCCTTGGAGTTTGCTTTGAAAATATGTAAACACACAAAATCGAATACGATTGTTTTTGCAACTGAAAACAGATTGATTTCGAGCGGTACAGGCCAAACTTCAAGGGTAGATGCCCTAAAACAAGCCATTGAAAAGGCAACTACTTTTGGCTTTAGTTTGGAAGGTGCAGCCATGGCTTCTGATGCCTTTTTCCCATTTCCTGATTGTGTGGAATTGGCTCACCAAGCAGGCATAAGCACGGTTGTTCAGCCAGGGGGGTCAATCAAAGACCAAGCATCAATTGATTATTGCAATGCCAATGGTCTTTCGATGGTGATGACGGGCGTTAGGCATTTCAAACATTAAGTACAAACACAAAATAAACCACAAAGAAACAAAGAATACAAAGGGTTGATATTCTGTACTTTATAAATAATCTATGGCTTTTTAGTTGTTATTTTGCTTCATTACTCAACAGATTAAATTTTCAGAATATCAAAAATGACCTTCATCTCAAATGAGGGTCATTTTTATTTTAAACCAAAATATTATTTATCCAAAAAGTCAGGCATTTAATCTTTAATTTTACGAGTGGCAATCAAAATTTAAACCAAAGCATAGATGAACCTAGATTTAAGCAATAAAAACGCCATTGTTTGTGGCAGTACACAAGGATTGGGCTGGGCAACTGCCGTGGAACTCGCCCTGTTAGGAGCTAATATTACCCTTGTTGCCCGAAATGAGGCAAGCCTAAAAGAACGGATTTCGATGCTCTATACCTCTAAGCATCAACACCATAGTTATTTTGTTGCCGATTTTAGTAATCCCGAAGAAGTAAAAAAAGGCATAGAAAAACATTTGTTGAGCAATCCAACGGTTCATATTTTAGTAAACAATACTGGTGGCCCCGCTGGTGGCTTGGCAACCGATGCCAAGACAGAAGAGTTTTCGGCGGCCTTCAATAGCCATCTTATTTGTAATCAGATATTGGTACAGGCCGTGGTTGAAGGCATGAAAAAAGCACAATTTGGGAGAATAATCAATATTATTTCTACCTCCGTAAAACAACCTATCACAGGTTTGGGGGTTTCGAATACGATTAGAGCAGCCGTTGCGGCTTGGGCCAAAACCCTTGCCAACGAGTTAGGAGGCTTTGGCATTACGGTCAATAACGTTTTGCCTGGCTTTACCCAAACTTCTC
>JAYWHL010000520.1:0-6627 GCA_043777715.1 Cytophagaceae bacterium
TATTCCAATTACCTACCTAAGACTACTTTACGTATTATGTTGCAAAAAAAATCCAAAAAACTTATTAAACACTGTACTAATTACCGAAAACTACTTATATCCTATCAATTTTTATCAGTCATGGAAAAGTCTTGGGTTTGGGTATTTTAACATAATCTATTCCTTTTATCGCAAAAATACTCGTAGATATTACCAATCCTACAAAAAACAGTCCCGCTAATTTGGGGTTATAGTAGGCCATTGTAAACAAACTCAACACCGAAAGCCCCAAGGCAATGGCTGGAAAATAGGGATAGAAAGGAGCTAAAAAAGGGCGTTCAAGGTTTGGTTCTTTGCTCCTCAAAACAAATAAACTCAATATGCTCAAAATATACATTAACATTGCCCCCATTACCGAAAGTATAATGATTTGGTCGGTGGTACCCGAAAAAATAGCGATGAGTCCAATCAACCCACCAACTATCAAAGCCCAATAAGGCGTGTTATATTTAGGGTGAAGTTCCGCCAAAAACGAAGGCAAAAAGCCCTCTCTAGCCATGGCATAAATTTGGCGAGAATAACTAATAACGTTACAGTGAAAAGAAGCAATAAGGCCAAATAACCCCAAAGAGGCAAATATTTTTGACCAAATACTGCCTTTCCCCAAGGCCATCGAAAGGATTTCTGGCATGGGGTGGTCGATGGTTGCTAATTTCCGCCAGTCGCCCACGCCTCCACTCAAAACCATGACACCAAAGGCTAAGATTACCAACGTTAGAATACTAGAAATATAACTTTTCGGAATTATTTTACGAGGCTCTTTCACCTCTTCGGCCACCATTGCCACCCCTTCTATGGCTATGAAAAACCATATTGCGTAAGGGATTCCTGCCAAAACATTGCCAGTTTCGATGGTGGCGGGATTATTGGCAATAAAATTTTTGGTAGAAAAATAGGGAAAGATAATGGCAATAAATAACAATAATTCGGCAACAGAAAGGATGGTAATAAACAAAGAAAATTGAGCAGAGCCTTTAATTCCAAAAAAATTGATGCCTATAAAAATAACATAACAAGCAATGGCCGTTGGAATTACTGGAATAGCAGGATTCAGAAAATGGCTATAACTACCTAAGGCATAGGCGATTGCTGGTGGACCAAGGGCGAAATCCACAAGGGCGGCATACCCTGCCATAAAACCTCCGATTCGGCCAAAGGCTCTACTTGTATAAGTAAAAGCCCCACCAGCGTCGGGAATGGCGGCGGTAAGCTCGGTAAACGAAAAAATGAATGTGATGTAAAGAACCGTTACGATGGCCGTAGAGATTAAAAAGCCAATGGTTCCTGAGGTTTGCCAACCGTAATTCCAGCCAAAATATTCGCCTGATATTACTAATCCAACTGCGATGGCCCAAAGTTGTAGGGCGTTGATTTCTTTTTTGAGTGAAGGTCGTCCGCCGTCGGGAGGTTCTGCCATTGCTTGAACGGGTAGTTAAAAATGAGTAATTTTACCAAAAGGATTGCAAAAATAATAGAATTATGTGTTTTTACAAGATGTTTTTGGGTTATTGTAGGTAATATTTTTAAATCAAAAAATTATGAAAAGAGAATCATTCCTTAAAAATTTTATTGGACTAAGTTTTTTGCCATTGGTAGGTACTGCCAAGGGAGAAGAAAAAGAGGCTTTACGCTTTAAAAAAGAGTTTTTGGAAGCATGGAAACGCTCCGAAATTGTAACGCTAGAGGTGTATAATCAAATGCCAGATACTCGTTTGGGCTTTAAGTACGAAAAAGATGCCTTTACGTTTCAGGGGCAGTTTGTACATTGTATTAATTTCACATCGGGGCAAATTTCGGGTCGATTTTCTGTGGCCGATCCTTACGAAAAACCAATCCTTTGGAACAAACTAAGCAAAGCCGAAATGGCCAATGAAATCAAACAATTTTACGCTTGGATAGCAAAAGTGGTGAATGAATGCCCTACTAAAAAATTATTTGAAAACGACGATTTTGCGGGAGAAACTATCCCCAAATGGCGAATGTTTTATGCCCTCGAAAACCACATTATCCACCACCGAGGTCAGGCCGTGTGTTACCTAAGGTTGTCGGGTGTTACTCCTGAGGGTTATTATGGTTGGTAGCATTATGGGCTAAATTTGGCATGAATGTCTCAACTTCCATGTTGGTCTTTATTGCGATTTTAATCAGACCGTTATCGTGATAAACTTTGTATTTGTGCTTTTTTATGAGTTTTTAAGAATCTTGAAATAGGTTACACCTCCAAAACATGGCCAATTGTTATATTAACATTTGGCTTTTTTGGTTTAAAATGTTGTGATTTAATCAAAATTGGCATACTTGTTGTAACAAGATTTTAGTTTTTTGATGGTAATTTGAAAATATAATTAAAATTAGCCACCGATATTAAATTGGTATTTGTATTATATTAAATTAATTCCATAAATACTTTATTTTCAGATAATTATGTAATTTTTTGTATATATATATTAAAGATACCGTTATTTGTTGGTAATCATAAAGTATAATTTTTTTGAGTACCATTCTCCCTGTTTTGGCTTTTAAGGAATGGTTATTGATGTGATTTGGTAAAATTACCCTCCCAAATCATGAATATTTTTTACAGACAAAATTTAATCTCGTTAATTACTTCTTCAAAGAACTTATTTCTGGGATTTTCTTTATTGTTAATTTCTGGCTTTGCCACGAAACTTCAGGCACAGTGTACGCCCCTAACCTCGCCTAGTATTACGATTTCGCCTACAACGGTGGCGTCGGGAGGTACGGTTAGCCTTACGGCAAGAGCCACAGGTGCAGACGCCAATACCATTTATACGTGGGCAAGTACGGCAGGTAGTTTTTCTACCAGCAATGCTAATCCTACGCTTACCTTACCCAATATGGTGGCTGGCTTGGCTACTGTAACCGTCAATATCATTAATGGTGATGTTTGTACGGCCACAGCCACGGCCACGGTCAGTGTCTCAACGGCTTGCACCAGTACAGCCGTTGTGGCGTGTCAAGGCCAAACCGTTACGCTTTCGGCAACTACGGGCGTGTCGGGTATTCAATGGTACAAAGACAATACCCTCATTGCTGGCCAAACGGGCGTAACTTTAGCCGTAACCGTTGCTGGGTCTTATTATTACAGAGGTACAGAAACCGCCTCTGGCTGTTTAGTAGAGCAATGTTGCCCTGTTGTTGTATCTTTCACACCGCTTCCAACCATCACAACGGCTGGCGGTACGATTTGTCAAGGCCAAAGTATTTCGCTTACGGCCACAGGAGGGGGTACTTATTTATGGTCGGGCAATGCAGCCAGTAGCACCAGTGCCAATCCGAGTGTGAGTCCTGGCGTAGGTACAACTACTTATAGCGTAACGGTAACCAACACGGGTTGTAGTGCAAGTGCCACAACCACAGTTGTTACCAATGCCAATCCTACGGTTACGGCCACGGGAGGCACAATTTGTGCAGGACAGAGTATTCAATTAACAGCAACTGGTGGAGGAAATTATATTTGGGCAGGGACGGGCATCACGGCTGGAGGCTCAACTGCAAACCCCACGGTTAGTTTAAATAACGCCACAGCCACCACACAGGCTTATAGTGTAACTGTAAGCAACTCGAACGGTTGTAGTACTACGGCAAGCACACAAGTTTTGATGAATCTTAATCCCGTGGCAAGTGCTTTGGGAGGGACAATATGTAGTGGCGGAAGCATTAACCTAAGTGCTAGTCCTAATGGGGCGAGTTATCAGTGGAATACTGGTAGCACGATAACCAATACAAATACACAAAATCCAACGGTTACAATATCTGGGGCTTCGGCTCAAACCAATACCTACACGGTAACCGTAACTGATGCTAATTTATGTAAAGCCACGGCAACTGCCGCCGTACAAATGAATCCCGCCCCAAGCATTACGGCTACGGGTGGAAATGTTTGTAGTGGTAATAGTATTCAGCTTACGGCCACAGGTGGAGGGACTTATTTGTGGAGTAATGGTGCAGGAATTAGCAATACAAATTCAGCAAATCCAACGGTAACCCTAAGCGGAACAGTGGCCAGAACCGAAAATTATAGTGTAACCGTAACCAATAGTTTTGGTTGTACGAGTACGGCTGCAACGGTTGTTTTGATGAATCTCAACCCAACGCCTATTGCTACGGGCGGGGTGGTTTGTAGTGGTAAAAATATAACGCTTTCTGCAAGTTTTTATAACACAACAACTTATGTTTGGAGCGGAGTGGGGCTATTGACTACAACGGGTATGACCCCAACCGTTAATGTAACCACATCGAGCGTTGTTACAAACAATTATAGTGTAACCGTAACCGATGCGAATGGTTGTAAAGGTTCGGCCACAACGACGGTTCTGGTAAATCCAAACCCAGTACCAACCACCACGGGCGGTACGATATGTAGCGGTAAAAGTATCAACTTAACTGCCACAGGAGGAACGAGTTATTTGTGGGTAGCTGACCCTAGTTTGAGCAATGGTAATACGGCTAATCCAACCGTAACATTATCAGGAAATAGTACCATTACCAATACTTATAACGTAACCGTAACCGATGCCAACGGTTGTAGCACCACAGCAAGTACGACTGTAAAAATGAATCCAAATCCTGTGCCAACGGCTACGGGCGGTACGATTTGTAGTGGCAAGAGTATTAGTCTAACAGCCACAGGGGGTACAAGTTATGTATGGTCGGGTACGGGGTTAGCCAGCACAACGGGGGCAAATCCGAGCGTAAGTTTGAGTGGCACAAGTCCACAAACACAAAATTATAACGTAACCGTAACCGACGCCAATGGTTGTAGCAGTACGGCCAGCACCACGGTTAGAATGAATCCAAACCCTGTACCAACGGCTATGGGGGGTGTAATTTGTAGTGGTAAGAGTATCAACTTAACAGCCACAGGAGGAACAAGTTATGTTTGGGTAGCAGATTTAAGTTTGAGCAATGGCAATACGGCCAATCCAACGGTATCATTAACAGGCACGAGTGTTCAAACCAACGATTATGCAGTAACCGTAACCGATGCGAATGGTTGTAGTGCCACGGCCAGTACCACGGTTAGAATGAATCCAAACCCCGTACCAACGACTACGGGCGGTACGATATGTAGCGGTAAGAGTATCAACCTAACAGCCACAGGTGGAACGAGTTATTTGTGGGTAGCTGACCCTAGTTTGAGCAATGGCAACACGGCTAATCCAACGGTAACATTATCAGGAAATAGTACCATTACCAAAACCTATAACGTAACCGTAACCGATGCCAACAGTTGTAGTGCCACAGCAAGTACGACCGTAAAAATGAATCCAAATCCAATAGCCACGGCTACGGGTGGAACAATATGTAGTGGACAAAGTTTGAACTTGGTTGCTACGGGTGGCGTTAGTTATAGCTGGGCTCCAGGATATGGAGGTATTACCTTTGGAAGTACTTTAAGTAATCCAACCATAAGTTTGAGTGCAACGTCCGAGCTTAACTATTCCTATACCGTAACTGTAACCGATGCCAACGGTTGTAGCAGTACAGCCAGTACAACGGTTAGAATGAATCCAAACCCTGTGCCAACGGCTACGGGTGGAATAATTTGTAGTGGAAAAAGTATCAACCTAACCGCCACAGGAGGAACAAGTTATAATTGGGCAGGGTCAGGATTGGCAAGTACCAATGTGGCTAGTCCAACGGTAACTTTGAGTGGAACAAGTCTGCAAACCCAAAATTATAGCGTAACCGTTACCGATGTTAATGGTTGCAGCAGTACCGCCAGTACAACCGTGAGAATGAACCCTAACCCTATGCCAACTGCCGTAGGAGGAACAATATGTAGTGGTAAAAGCATTACACTCACGGCCACAGGAGGTAGTACTTATGCTTGGTCTGGAACGGGGCTTTCTAGTACTACAGGAGCAAATCCCGTGGTTAGCCTTTCAGGTTTAAGCGAAGTAACCAATACTTATAACGTAACCGTTACCGATGCCAACGCTTGTAGTGCCACGGCCAGTACTACGGTAAAAATGAATCCAAATCCTATACCAACTGCTACGGGTGGAATTATTTGCAGCGGAAAAAGCATATCCCTTACTGCCACAGGTGGTACAAATTATGCTTGGGTTGCCGACCCTAGTTTGAGCAATGGCAACACGGCAAATCCAACCGTAACTTTAACTGGGGCTAATGTAATTACGAATACTTATAACGTAACCGTAACCGATGCCAACGGTTGTAGTGCCACAGCAAGCACCACGGTAAGAATGAATCCAAACCCAACGGCTGCCATTCAAACGGCCTCGGTATGTGTGGGACAAACCGTTAATCTTACGGCACAAACAGACACGGGTAATCAATTCGTTTGGTTGAGTGGTAGCAGTCAAGGTGTGTTTACAAGCAATAGCAGCACGGCTACACATCAAAATTTACCCGTTGGGAATTATAATTATAGTGTAACCGTAACCAATCCAAACGGTTGTGTAAATTCGGCCAGCACTACGGTTCAGGTGCGGGCATTGCCAACCTTGACAGTAGCGGCGTTTTCGCCAACACCTTGCGAGCGTCAGAGTTTTCAGTTGAGTGCCACCAGTCCAACCGCCACGAGCTATGCTTGGGTGG
>JAYWHL010000521.1:0-2395 GCA_043777715.1 Cytophagaceae bacterium
TCAAAACATTCGTGGGTTTAAATTCGGGTCAAAATCATTTGATACGACCGATGTTTTATGACGCTTTCCACGAAATTTTTAATGCCTCTAACCAAGATAATTCCCAACAAGAAATGTATAATATCGTGGGATATATTTGTGAAACTGATACTTTTGGTACAGACAGAATGCTGAATACCGTACAGAAAGGAGATATTATAGCCATCAAAAACGCTGGGGCTTATTGTTACTCAATGGCCAGCAATTACAACTCTAGGTTTAGACCTGCCGAGGTTTTGGTATTGAATGACGTTGCACATTTAATCCGAAAAAGAGAAACGTTTGAAGACATCATTAAAAATCAGCTTGAAGTAGATATGTAAGTTAATAGAAACGGTGATTAGGCTTACCACGCTTTTTAACCAATAACCACATACAAAAAGCCTCTCAGTTAGGAGAGGCTTTTTGTAATAATTTGATTACTAATCAGTTAGGACAAGTTCCTGCAAACCGACTAGGCTTGCCATGCTTTTGAAGCGTGGCAAGCCTTTTTGATAAATCACTAATTAGTTAGGACAAGTTCCTGTGTTACGGAAGTTTTCAACTGTAATATCAAGCAACTGGCCAGCCGAAGTTTTGGCGATTTTGCGATTTGCACCTAATTCCTCACATTTTGCGGTTTTTTCCACAAATTTCCAAGCATCAGCACCATTTTTGGCGTTACGAACCACCTTGTATTCTACTTCGTCTGTACCAAATTCAGACAATGGCAAATCTACTGTCCAAAATCCTCCAGCACTTTTCTTAAATTCTAGTGCTGATTTGTCTGGTGTCCAAGCATTTGTTTTGAATCCACCCGCCATTACATACGTATCTCCCGTAGAGGCAGATGTAGATTCGGGCAAATTCAAACGTACCCTTATTACATCTTTTGTAATTGGAGGAGCGGGGGTATCAACTGGAAGGACGTTTTCTTCACAACTAGAGAAAACAAAAGAAAGAGCCAAAAGACCCACTGCGAAAAAAGAATTAAACTTTTTCATAATAATAAAATTTGGGAATGAATAAAAAATTTAGAATAATTAACTTGTCATATAACGATTTACTTCACAAAAATTGCTTAGAAGCTCATAAATTCCAAATATTCTCCAAAAATTAACAATCAGAATTTAGTATCTTTGGGCAAAATCAATCCGAAATCAAATGAAACAACTCACAAGTATAGCTTTTTGTTTTATTATTTTTATACAAGGAGCATTAGGTCAGGCATTAACCCTAAAGCCTTTTTTTTCAACTGCCGATAAAGAAATTGAGATTATCATTAATCTTAAAAATGTAAAAGACGGTCGAGCGGCTGGACTACTCAACAAAACCTCTGATGTGTTTTTATGGGCTTGGGGCGGTACAGATGCTACCAACAAAAAATCAGAATTTGGCCCTGATGGTCAAACCAGTTTTTCGCAGCCCTTCGATGCAGGAAAAATGACAGCCCTCGGCAACGACCGCTGGTCCATAAAACTAACGCCGAGTAAGTATTTAAAAATACCCGCTGGCAAAATTGTAGGCTGGATGGGTTGTTTACTAAAAAACGGAGCTGGAACAAGCCAAACCGAGGATTTTACATTTGATTTGTATGACAGCAAACTTAATACCGCCTTTGTTTTACCAAACGAAAAACAGTTTTTTGCCGAAGCAAACACCAAGTTTCAAGTGTTCGGTAGGGCTTCACAAACAGCCAATTTGAGCATAAGATTAGATGGCGTTCTCCAAAAATCAAGTAATGCCGATTCTATTCTAACAGAAATCAATACTGGAAATTTGGCTGGTACAAAAAGAACAATAAGCCTGACTGCCCAAACGGCTACCGAAACTTCAAATTCTGAAATAAATTTTACAGTGAAACCCCAGTCCACCATTGCAGAAGTACCCACAGGCATAAAAAACGGAATTAATTATATTTCGGATACCCAAGTAACGCTATCCTTGTTTGCCCCCAATAAATCCTTTGTTTATTTATTAGGAGAGTTTAATAATTGGCAAATATCTCCTGAATTTTTAATGAAAAAAAGCCCTGATGGCAATCGTTATTGGCTGGAAATCAAGAACTTACTTAAAGGACAAGAATACGCCTTTCAGTATTTAGTAGATGGCATCATTCCAATAGCTGAACCATTCGCCGAAAAACTATTGGACAGAAATAATGACGGATTTATTACCGCAAGCACCTATCCTAACCTTAAAAAATTCCCAACTGGAGCTTTGGGCAATTTTGTTTCGGTACTACAAACCTCACAAACGCCTTATAATTGGAAAGTTAAGAATTTTAATAGGCCAGTACAGACAAATTTAACGGTATATGAATTGCTGGTTAGGGATTTTTCGGCAGCAGGAACTTACAAAGCCGTGGCCGATTCGG
>JAYWHL010000522.1:0-2395 GCA_043777715.1 Cytophagaceae bacterium
AACAACAAGGCAAAGAACGTGCCGACTATGGCTCAAAACTGATTCAATATGTTTCTGACCAATTAGAACCAGAATTTGGAAGTGGTTTTGGAAAAAGACAATTAGAAAGAGCAAGAAAATTTTACAGGCTGTTTCCAATTGCGTCCGCATTGCGGACGCAATTGAACTGGACGCAATACAAAACCCTAATTACGATAGAAAACGAAGACAAAAGAACCTATTACATGGCCGAAGCCTCCAAAAACAATTGGAACAGCAGACAATTAGAAAGGCAAATAAACAGCCAACTATACGAACGGCTTTTGTTGAGTACCGACAAAGAAAGCGTTTTGGCTATTGCAAACAACGAAAAACTACCACAAACACCCCAAGACATCATAAAAGACCCAATGGTACTTGAGTTTTTGGGCTTAAAAACACAAGCGGCTTATTATGAAAAAGACCTCGAAAGTGCAATAATTACGCATCTGCAAGATTTTTTATTGGAAATGGGTAATGGTTTTTCTTTTGTGGCACGACAAAAACGAATTCATTTAGAAGGCGATGATTTTTTTATTGACTTGGTGTTTTACAACCGACTGCTGCAATGCTTCGTAATTATTGAAATCAAAACGCACAAATTGAGCCACCAAGATATTGGGCAGTTGCAGATGTACGTAAACTATTATGACAGAATAGAAAAACTGCCGCACGAAAACCCCAGCATCGGTATTTTGCTATGTGCCGACAAAAACGACGCACTTGTTAAATTTACATTACCATCTGATAATCAACAAATTGTAGCCAGTAAATACCAATTGTATTTACCTACCGAAAGCCAATTGTTGGCAGAAGTAAAAAAAGAATTAGACACATTTCAAGAAAAAAAGAGAAAATAACAATGCAATACATACAAGAAATAAAACAAATACTTGCCCAAGCACGCCAAAAAACCTACACTGCCATAAATGCAGCAATGGTAGAGGCGTATTGGAAAATTGGCGAACGCATAGTGCTCGAAGAGCAAAATGGAAAAGAAAGAGCGGCTTATGGTAAGCAAATTGTGCGAACGCTATCTGCACAATTATCAGCAGAATTTGGGAGAGGTTTTTCTGAAAGGAATATAAGAAATTTTAGGCAATTTTATCTTACTTTTCCTGAGATTGAGATTTGGCAGACACTGTCTGCCAAATTGAGTTGGTCTCATTATCAGTTAATTATGGGTGTATCAAGCAAAGACGCACAACAATATTACCTAAAAGAAGCCGCACAAAATATGTGGAGTGTCAGAACATTGGATAGAAATATCTCGACACTATCTTATCATCGTTTGTTATCCTCTCAGATGAAAGATATAGTAGCAGACGAAATGATAGCAAATACCAAAACATTTCAGCAAGATACTTTTGAGTTTATTAAAAACCCAGCGGTATTAGAATTTTTGAACCTACCCACCAGTTTGAGTTATACTGAAGCCCAATTAGAAAAAGCATTAATCGATAATTTACAACATTTTTTGATGGAATTGGGTAAGGGCTTTGCATTTGTGGAGCGGCAGCAACATATAAGAACCGAAACGGCTGATTTTTATGTTGATTTGGTTTTTTATAACTACATACTCAAATGTTTTGTAATTATTGAACTAAAAACACACGCTATTACCCACCAAGATATTGGGCAATTGGATATGTATGTGCGTATGTACGACGACCTCAAGCGGCAAGCCGATGACAACCCCACCATCGGTATTTTGCTCTGTACCGAAACGGATAAAACCATCGCTAAATACTCGGTACTATCTGAAAATAAAAATTTGTTTGCTACAAAATATTTGCCGTTTTTACCAACCGAACAAGAACTAATAAACGAAATAGAACGTCAAAAACTAATCCTAAAACTGCAACTCAGCAATGACTAAAAACCCTAACCTCGCCCAAGTTTTTCATTATGACCTGCAAGGCAAAAGGGAGTTTAAATACGACTTCTTGAACCAAAACTCGCTCGACACCATTGCTTGGAACGAACTACAACCCGAAGCACCCAATTTCTTCTTGGTCAAAAAAAACTTCGACCAATCGGGAATGTATGAAATGGGGTTTAAGGTTGATGAGTTGTTTAAGCTAAATGCAAGTGGAATAACAACCGAAAGAGATAATATCACAATTCATTTTGAAGAATTAACCTTAAAATCAGTTCTAAATGATTTTAAAACAAGAGAACCAGAAGAAATTAGAAAAAAATATCAGGAAAAACCTGATGGTAGGGATTGGAAGATAATTACTGCTAAACAGGATATTTTACGCCAAATTGGGAAAATAAGTAATATTACCTATCGCCCATTTGATGTAAGAAAAACTTTTTTTACGGGAAAATCAAAAGGGTTTATGTCTTACCCAAGAAATGAAGTAATGAAGCA
>JAYWHL010000523.1:0-2395 GCA_043777715.1 Cytophagaceae bacterium
GGCAAATTAGTGATTTCGCCAGAGGGAATCTTGAAAATTCGTTGATTCAATTCAATCAAAACATCAATCGAAACCATATCAAAAGGCGTTGATAAAAACTCAATGCCAACTTGGTTACAATATTTTTGGAGAGATTTATAGGCATCTAAAGGCAAATGGATTTTCTTTGCCATTGCCAATTGAGACTCGCCTTCGCCCGTTGAAACCTTCTGATAATCAGCCTTTTCTGCAAATTTGGACATCACCAATTCGGGTACTGCCGTTTGGAATTTTACAATATCCGCCCCTGCTTTTTTGGCTTCATCAATCAGTTGGATTGCTAGGTCGTAATTACCGTTGTGATTTACGCCCGCTTCGGCTATGATTAAAACTTTATTGCTCATTTTTTCTTATCAATTTTCGCTTGAATTGCCTGTTTTGTTGCCTCCCAACTCTCAAAACCCAAGGCACGGTCATCAATCCACATATCGCCGATGGGTTTTCCCATCATTAATTGATGATATTTCACTTCGTGTTTTTGCAACCAATCGGTCGTCATTTCAAACTCCATCCACGTGCGGGCGGTGTAGATAATAATCGTATGCCCGTCGGCATAAAGGCGGTTCAAATTCTCGACTGCCCCCTCCAAAGGTTTTGCCATCGAGCGGCTGTATGTTTTTTCTTCGGTACAAATTGTTCCGTCTAAATCTATAATAAATTGCATTTTATGTTTGGATAAAAAACTCTCGGTTTGCTCTCATCATCAGCAAGTTAGCTTGCCAATTCGTTATTTTTGTATTTTTGATTTGAAGAAAATCTTTCAGAATCATCAGTGGAATATCAGCCCCTGCTTCGATAGACGTAATCACACCTCCGCCCAATCTTGGGTTGATTTCCATGATGTAACACTGTTGAGCATCTTTCAGAAACTGAATGGTAATTGGCCCTCTAAAATTAGCTTTTTGCAAGATATTTTCAGCGATTTCAATCATCAATTCCTCTTTTTGTGTGATGGATTTACTCACTTCGCCACCTATCGTTTCTAAGCGTTTTCGAGGTACTACGCTCATTATTTCTCCGTAAATGTCCACGTAACAATCAACTGTAAACTCGTCTCCGTCAATAAATTGTTGAATTAAATACTTTTCAACTTCATTTTTATTGGCAAAATCTATCAGCTCTGCTTTGCTTTCTATTTTCAAAATCCCCTGCGAAGCCGATCCTTTTACAGGTTTGGCAATCAAGGGAAATTGACTACTATTTTGATGAGGTACTGGAAATTTATGCTCCAAAAACCATTGATTGGCCTTGGCTTTATCAAAAAATATTTCACAGGTTTTTTCGTCCGAAACTGGAATAAAAATCGCTGAATTTTGCTCTTTTAGTACTGAAGCCGTAACCGTGGCAGGGTCTAGGAATGGAATAATAATATGAATTTGATGATTTTTGATGGTTTCGTTCAAATGTTCATAAATATCAACGTCTTTCCATTTTTTACCAATAATTACCTCCCCAATGGCTGCAATAGGTACGAATTTATCCAACTCATACGAAAATATTTTGACTGCTTTTCCTAAAGATTTTCCTGCCAAAATTAATCTCTCGGCCAAAGAAACTCGCTTTGCACCTCCCAAAAAGAGAATATTTATTTGATTATTTAGCATAAAAGCATTGATTACAATGTTTAATAAGTTATCCGAATCAAAGATTACTTTCTGATAATTTGCCTCGGAGAGGCACAACCTTTGTAGAAAATTTAATATGCCCCTCATCGGGCTTCGGAGAAGCCTAACCTAGCAAACGTTACGCCTCTTCCGTGGTTGGTGGCTCACCAACCACCTTTGCGAAAGCAATATTCTTAGACAAATCTTTGTGTTATGCTATACTTCGTAAAATTATCCAGTACTCAGACAAACTAATTTTGTTCAAGTATTTATCCAAAACTAAAATCATATATTATAAATGTCGGCTTTGTATTTAGCAAGATTTTCTTTGTTGCCAAACCACGCTATCGTTTCGGCCAGGCCAGTTTGTAAGTTATAGTCTGGTTGCCAGTTGGTTAATGTTTTGATTTTTTGGTTCGAGCCAAACAAGCGTTCTACTTCGCTTTTTGGGGGCCTTAGTCTTACTTCGTCTGAAATGATTTTTGCCTCTGGATTTATCTGATTAATAATGCTTTGTGCCAAATCACCAATGGTAATTTCTTCTTGCATGGCAATATTTATCTCATGCCCAATGGCGGCGTCGGCCTTGGCTATTTCAATAAAACCTTTGGCGGTATCTTTTACAAACAACAAATCACGGGTTGGGTGCAAAGCCCCTAGTTTAATCTCGGTTTTACCGTTCAATAATTGGGTAATAATGGTGGGTATCACTGCCCTTGCCGACTGCCTTGGTCCGTAGGTATTAAAAGGCC